>JAFAPL010000361.1 GCA_019247135.1 Chloroflexota bacterium
CCCCAGCCTCGACCGTGCCCAGGTACTCCACGACTTTGAGGTTGGGCGTGCAGCAGGCGAGGTGGAGGTGGACGAGCTGCACGGCGTGAGGCGCCACCGGCAGGTTGAACGCATGCGCCAGGTGCGCCACCTTCATCCATTCGGTCACCCCGCCGACCCGGCCGACGTCGGGCTGGACGATATCGGCGCCGCCCTGCGAGATCAGGTCTTTGAAGCCATACTTGGTGTACTCGTGTTCGCCCGTCGCGACGGGAATGTCGATCGCGCGCGCAATCGCCGCCAGACCCGTGATGTCGTCGGCGAGGACGGGTTCCTCGAACCAGTGCACGTCGTACTCCTGCATCCGACGCGCAAACCCGATGGCCTGTTTCGCGTAAAAACCGTTGTTGGCGTCCACAAAGATCTCGACGTTGTCGCCCACCGCTTTGCGCACCGCGGCCAGGCGACGCAAGTCCTCGGCTTCGGAGTGGCCAAAGTCCTTGGCGACCTTCATCTTCACGCGCGGGATGCCGCGCTCGACGTACCCGACCTGCTCTTTGACCAGCTCAGGTTCGGTGAAGGACGTCCACCCGCCGGAGCCATAAATCGGGACCGTGTCCGTGTAGGGTCCGAGCAGACGATAGAGTGGCACGCCAAAGATCTTGGCCTTGAGGTCCCACAAGGCAATGTCGATGGTGGAGATGGCGCTGAAGGCGACGCCTTTGCGGCCAAAGCCGCGGACGCGCCAGAACATGTCCTCCCAGAGCTTCTCGTGCGCGAGTGGATCCTGACCGATCAGCAGCGGCTTGAGGGTGTCCTGGATGATGCCGCGCGAGGTCGCGATCCCGGGGGCGAGACCTTCGAGTCCGCTGTCCGTGCGAATGTGCACGAACAGCCCGCCGCGTCCAGATTCGCGATGCCGGATGGTTGCGTCCTGGATGCCCGGCATGTCGGGCATACGGAGGACGGTGGTGCTGACGTCGGTGATCTTCGTCACCGTGCCACGATAGTCCAGCCGCGCCCATGCGGGCACACACGGCGCGGGAGACCGCGCCGTGCTTAGCGGACCGGCAGCGCTGGGAAGATGCGGCGGCGAGGACCCGTCGGCGCACGCGCCAGCAGCGCAAGCTCCGAGAACAGGAGGCGCAGCTCACGTCGATCGGCTTCGGTCAGCTGCTCGGGTGTGATACTGCGCAGCTCGGTTCTGAAGCCGTGGATGCGTCGCGTCAGCCCGGGCGGACGGCCGCGCCGTCGACTCGCGGTAAAGCGATCGCGCGCCGCGGTTCGAACGCGCTGACGATCCCAGTGATGTTCGACGGCCTGGCTGAGCAGCTCGTAACGACTCGTGTCGCCCAGCGTCAGCAGCTCTTCGGCCGCCGAAACGGAAAGTTGATTCGCCAACACCGCGGGTGCCAGGAGTGGATCCTCGAACACACGCAGTCGCTTCGACACGTATGCCTGCGAGCGTTTGATCGCCGCCGCCACCTGACGTGTGGTCCACCCGCGTTCACGCACCAGCGTCTCTAGAGCCGCCGCTTCCTCGGTGGCCCTGAGATCCGCACGTTGCAGATTCTCGACTAGCGTCAAAATGTACGCCTCATCCACGTCGGCCGACCGGACGATCGCGGGGGCTTCCTGCCAGCCGAGCTGCCGCAGCGCTTCGTACCGACGATGGCCGGCGATCAACTCGAAGTGATCGCCATCGCGTCGGACGACGAGTGGCTGGAGCAAGCCGTGATCGCGAATCGACGCGGTTAGCTCCTCCATACCGTCGATGGTTCGCCGAGGATTGCGACCCGTGATCGCGATCTTCGCGAGTGGAATGTTCTGCACTTCCCCGGCCAGGGCCGAGGTTGATTCGCCGAGTTGTCGATGCGGGTCGACCTCGGTACGTACCCGTGTACGGGTGCTCGCTTGTTTTTGAGTGATGACTTGATGCTCCATGCGCGGTCCGCTTCGATTGGGACCTTCCCCGACCAGGGATCATACCGGGTTGAGCCAGAGATTGAGCCGGATTGAGTCATTTGGAATCGGGCATGCGACTATCCACGCCGTGCGCACCCACCATCCTCGGCCTCGGCGAATCCATCCGGCGCGTTCGACAGGCCTGAACGTGCCGGCATTGAACGCGATGCGCACGGCCGAACGGGTCTTCGCCACCACACACACTCGGGCAGACCTGCTGGTTAGCGCGATCGACGCCCTGGCGAGCCAGCCAGGCCAGATGTGTCTGGTCTCGCTCGTCGACGGCGAGGCGCTTCGTCCCGCCGGCGTCGCTCACGCGCTGTCGTCCAGGACCGGCGAGCTACGCGAGCTGATCAATCACTTGGGCAAGGGCGATGGCGCCGACGCGTTCAGCCGAGCCGCGCAGACGCAGTGCTCGCCGGTGCGCATGCGCATCGGTGATCCAGCGCTGCTCGAGCTGTGGTTACCGGACCCGTACTGGGACTATGCCCGCCGCACGTCCGTCAGCACGGTGATGGCTGCGCCGCTGGCGGTGCGGAACAAGGTGCTCGGCACGTTCTTGCTGTGGCGTGAGGGGGAAGGCGCGTCACCATATACGGCCAGCGATCAGGCGTACGTTGCCGGGCTCGCGGCGCGACTGGCGCTCGCGCTGAAGGGGTAGTTCGGGCCGCCTGCCGCGACCGGGCAGGACGGCTTACGGCTTACGCAGCCGCGGGACGGAAGCGCGGCAACGCGGTGCCCTGTCCCGTGTCGTGGAACACCAGCTCGACCGCTTGCCCGATTCTCACGCTGTCGGGATCGCAATCCACGATGTTGGTCATTACGCGCGGTCCCTCTTCCAGCTCCACGTACGCCAGCACGTAGGTGCCAACCTGTCTGTACTCAGGCAGGTCGGCCGCGCCGCGGCGGTTGACGGTGAAGCTGTAGACCGTCCCGCGGCCGCTGGCCGCAACCCAGGTGATCCGCAACGATGCGCACGCTGGACAGAATGGCCGCGGATACCAGATGTATGTATCGCAGTCCTCGCAACGCGGAAGCAGCAGTTTGCCTTGCGCGGTCGCATCCCAGAAGTTCTTGATCTCGGGCAACACGACCGGCGCCGGCGCCGGCAAAACTTGTTGCTGAGTCGTCATGCGCTCAGGCGTCCTCCGTTCCCAGGATCAAGGTCGCGCTACCCATGCGCGTGCCGAGCGAGCCACCGGTGCCATGCACAAGCGCGAGGTTGCAGTTCGGAACCTGAACCGCGGGATGCGCCTCGCCACGCACCTGGCGCACGCCTTCCAGGACTTTCATCATCCCGCCCATGCCCGGGTGGTTGTTACACAGTCCGCCGCCGTCAGTATTGACAGGCAGGCGACCGTCGGGCGACGACAGGCCGCCGTCGGCCACGAACTGTCCGCCCTTGCCCTTCTCACAGAAACCGAGGTCCTCGATCGTCTCGACGACCGTGATGGTGAAGGAGTCGTAGATCGAGGCGTATTTGATGTCGGCGGGCGTCACACCAGCTTCCTCGAACGCGCGCGGACCTGACCAGCGCGCGCCCGTGTAGGTCAGATCGATGCGACCGTTGTTGAGGTGTTTCGGCGCTTCGCCCTGACCGAGGATCTTGACCTTCGGTCTGTTCAAGGTCCGCACTACCTCAGGACTGGCCACGATCACGGCGCCGCCGCTGTCGGTCACCACACAGCAATCCAGACGATGCAGCGGGTCGCTGAGCATCGGCGACCCCAGGACCTCGTCGACCGTCACGGGGTTTTTCAATAGCGCATGCGGGTTGTACTGGGCGTGTCGCGAGGCGGCGACCTTCACCCACGCCAGTTGCTCGCTCGTCGTCCCGAACTCATACATGTGTCGTGTTGCCGCGAGCGCGTACATGCCGAGCGTGCTGGTCCCGTACACGACCTCGAACGACGCCTCCGGGCTGGTGCCAATCGAACGCGGCCCCGACTCGCTGCGGGGTCGATTGGCCAGCGTGACCAGTGCGACCGAGCATTTACCCATCGCGATCGCGGCGGCCGCGTGGCCGATCTGAAACACGGGCGATGAACCGCCGGTCATCGTGGTATCGACGTACGACAGGTTGTTCAGCCCGAGATAGTCGGCCATGGCGAGGCCGACCATGCCTGTGCCGCCCGTGCAGAACAGGCCGTCCACATCGGACAGAGACAAGCCGGCATCGGCCAACGCGCCGGAGGTCACCTCGGCGTGGATCTGCGCGACCGATTTGTCGGGGATGACGCGATCCGGATGTTCGTAGGCGCCGACGATGTACGCCTTGCCTCGAATGCTCATGGCGAGCGCTAGGGTAAACGGCTCGGCGGGACGATTGCTGGAGGAACCAGCGCGAGCTCGGTGCGCCCCTCCGCACGCTGCTCGAGCTGCCTCGCGAAATATCCGGCACGCTCCAAGCCGAGCCAGCCGCTCCAGTAGGCGCGCAACGTCGCGACCACATAAGCGGTGGGGATGGTGTCCGCCGGTCGCTGCGGGCAGTAGAGAAGGTCCAACCTGGTCACTGGTCCGCCGTTCGGACCGCCAACGGGCTGCTCGTAACGAATGTCGACTCTGCCAAAGCCGAGGTGTTGAAAGATCTTTAGACGGCTGAACGGATCCATTCCGACGCGGTCCTCGGCGGCCAGTTCGGCCTCGTCCATTCGAGTTGGGTTCACGACGTCGATGAAGACGCCCGGGACCGCGTGCCCGGCAGCCTCGTTCAGCACCTCGAAGCGTTTCCGGTGCAGCGCTCGGGAGATGCCCTGCCCGCGCGCCTGGTGCGCCACGCCCATGAAGCTGGAGAACCCGCTGTCGGCTTCAGCCAGATAGTGGAACAGCGCACCGCCCAGGACGTGCCCATTCCGTTCGGCAACGATCAGGAAGTTGATGCGGGCCCCGGCCGCGTCCTCGAGCAGGCGACCGAACCATTCGGGCGGGATCAACGAGCCCTGGTCGTAATACACGGCGCGCTGGATGGCGCCGAACTCGTCCAGGGCGGCGTCGTTCGGGTCGGTGACGCGTCGAACGACTGGCGCGTCGGTCATTGATAACCTGCCGAGCGAACATGCGCAGAAGCACCGATCGCATCCTCGTCTCGCACGCCGGCACGTTGCCGCGACCGCCTGAGATCGCCGAGCTTATTCGACAGGGCCCCGCTGGTGCGGCCGAGTTGACCAGAGTCCTGCCTGGCGCCGTCAAGGAGATCGTCCGCAAGCAGGTCGAAGCCGGCGTCGACATCGTCAACGATGGCGAGATCCCCAAGCGCGGTACCTTTTCGAGCTACATCCAGGAACGCATGCAGGGCATCGAGCCGCGAACCTTTGCGGCTGGAGAAGGCCCCCCGCCCAGAGACGTCAATGGACGAGATCGACGCGACTTTCCGGGCTTCTTCGCGGCTGGACTGGGCGGCTTCGGCGCAGCACGCGGCGTTTTCGGTGGCGCGTCGGCGACGCGTCCGGAGGCTGGCGAGCGCACACTGCAGTTCTGCACCGGGCCGTTGAAGTACATCGGCCGACAAGGCGTCGAGACGGACATCGCCAACCTGAAGGCCGCGGTCGAAGGGGTGGACGTCGAGCCGTGGTTGCCGGCGATCACGCCCGGTACGGTCGAGCACTGGTTGTGGAACGAGCATTACCGCAGCGATGAGGAGTTTCTGTACGCCATCGCGGACGTTATGCACGAGGAGTACAGGGCAATTACCGACGCCGGCCTGGTGCTCCAATTGGATGATCCGGACCTACCTGATGGCTGGCAGATGTACCCGGACCTGAGCATCGACGAGTACCGAAAGTATGCGCAATTACGTGTCGAGGCGTTGAACTATGGTTTGCGCGATATCCCAACGGACCGAACACGCTTCCACACCTGCTGGGGCAGCAGCCACGGACCCCACAAGAACGACATCCCGTTGCGCCACATCGTCGATGTGATCCTGCAGGTCAAGGCCGAGTGCATCTCGATCGAGGCTTCCAACGCGCGACACGGGCATGACTGGACCGTCTGGCAAGACGTTCGATTCCCGGATGGAAAATCGCTGATGCCTGGTGTAGTCGGACATTCGTCGGATCTGATCGAGGACCCCGAACTCGTCGCCGAACGCCTGGTGCGCTATGCGCAGCTTGTCGGCCGCGAAAACGTCATCGCGGGCACCGACTGCGGCCTGGGCCAGCGTGTCGGTCACCCGGAGATCGTGTGGGCGAAGCTCGCGGCAAGTGCCGAGGGCGCGGGCATCGCAAGCAAGCAGCTCTGGAGTTAGTACAGGCAGCTATAGGACTGCTTCGTACTCTCCTCTGCTGAGCGCACAACTTCCTCGTGTTCGGAATCGCCGCGGTCCGGCGGGCGTATTTGATCGGCGATCATCCGCGATAGCGACGGCATCTCAGACCGCTCCATGTAGCGCGCCGGATCCCAGACAGAGGCGCGCAGGGACGAGCGGCCGCAGTGAAAATATGCCTCCTCGACGTGGACCACGATCGCCAGCAGCGGCTCTTTGCCCGCGACTGACAGCCGACCGAGCAGCTCGGAATCGCGCACCAGCTCGGCCGTACCGTTGACCCGCAGCGTTTCGTCCATACCCGGAATCAGGAACAACAACCCGACATGCGGGTTGGCCATGATGTTTTGCAGGGAGTCGAAGCGCTTGTTGCCAGGCCGATCCGGGATGGCCAGCGTGTGCTCATCGAGGACCGCGACAAACCCCGCCTGGTCGCCTTTAGGCGAGACATCACACCGACCGTCGCTGCCCGAGGTCGCCAGCGTCAAAAACGGCGAGCGCTCGATGAACTTTCGGAAATAATCATCCAGGAACGGCAGCTGTTTGCGGACTGCGCGCTCGCTGGGCGTCCCCGCCAGCTCGCGCAGCTCGGCCAGACTGGTGATGCGAGGGCTCGTCGCGGTGTGTGTCATCGGGTCGAGTATAGGTGGCGATCAGTCGGTTCCGAATGCCACGATCGCATCCCGCGGCAGACGCATTGGACGGCCATCGGACGCACGCACCCACACCCATTCGGTGACGATTTCGGCCACGGTGCGTTGATCGCATGTTCGCTCGATCGTCGTTTGGCGCACAGCGCGCGCGCCGCGCATGTCCTCAACGCGCGTTGTGATCCGCAGCTCGTCTGCATAACCAGCGGGTGTCACGTACGTGATCTCGTGCCGATGTACGACCCACATGCCGCCGAGCGCTTGAGCCCACGCTCGTCCGAGCCCGAGCGCCTCCGCATGCAGCGTCGCGACCTCCTCGGCGTACCCGAGATAGACCGCGTTGTTCACGTGCGCGTTCGAGTCGAGCTCGTAGCTGCGGACCCGCCAGGTCGTGCTGTACGAGCGGCGGTTCGGGGTCAGACGTTGGCGCCTCGGGCTTTGAAGACCTCGACCATGGCGTCGTGCGCGGTCTTGACCGCGTCGGGAATCGCTGTGCCTTTCACGATGATTTCCTGGACCATATCGGGGATGATCAAGCGATCCTGGATCTCGCCGAGAGCGGCGAACAGCTTCGGCTCGGGTGATGCCGGCCAACTGGTATCGCGGCCACCCTGCAGCAGGTCGGGATAGAACTTGAACTGCGGTTTGGACGTCCAGTACTCATCTTTGTTGCCGTCCTGGTAGATGGGATACCAGCGCCCGCCAACCTGCGAATACACGGCCTGCAACCGTTGCGGATCCATCAGGTAGCGGATCAGATCCTTGCCGCCGTCGACATTTTTGCTGCTTTGGAAGATCGACCAGGACCACGACCCTGAGCCGCTATAACTGCCGGATTTGCCGGCAGGCACGTTCGCCATAGTCGAGTTGTTCAGCAGGTCCTGATCGTTCTGTTGCATCCAGCCGTAGATCGACGGCGGATTCAGCACAAATGCGGCCTGTTTCTTCTGATAGGCGTTGTTGTTGCCCGTATCGTCCCACGTCGGAGAATCCGGTGGAATCAACTTGGCATCCCACCACCCTTTGATGCGCTGCAAAGCTGAGATCGTTTCGGGGGTATTCAGATTGACTTTGCCGTCTTTGTCGACCAGCGCACCGCCGTCGTTCCAGATGATGTTCAGCGTGTTGCCGAAACAGTCTGGTGTTCGGCCGAGGGTGAAGCCCAGCCCGTACAGGTTGGGCGGGTCGTTGATCTTCTGGGTTACGGCGGTCAAGTCGTCGAGTGTCTTCGGAATATCGCGACTGCCCGTCGCCTTCTCGATCAGATCGAGCCGCGCAAACAAGGGCGAGGTGTCGGCTTCGAACGGGATGCCGTAATAAGCGCTACCAGACTTGAACAGCGGCTGGACATAGCTCCAGAAGCCGCCGGCCTGCTTTGAGACGTCATTCCACACGTCGGTGATGTCCACGAGCAGATCGCGGCCAGCATAGTCGAGCACGTTGGCGGCGGCCGTCAGCATCACCACGTCGGGTGGTGCTTTGGCTTCGACGGCCGCGGCGAGCTTGGAAGGAAATTGCGAGTTCTCGACGACGACGTACTCGACCTGCGTATTGTTGGCCGAGCCCCACTGGTTCATCTGGTCGCCGAGGGCTTTGTCGCCCTCGGGCGTAAAGCTCTGCCAGCCCCACACAGTGAGCTTCTGACCGTTCGATTTGCTGCCTCCTGGCGCGGCGGTTGCGGCTGCCGCCGGCTGTCCTGGCGCGGCGGGTGCTGCTGTTGGCGCTGCTCCTGTCGTCGCCGCTGGTGCGGTCGTCGGCGCGGGAGCCTGTGCAGCAGGCGCTGAACACGCGGCCAACAAAGCAGCGGAAGCGCCCAGGCCAACTACACGTAAGAACTCGCGCCGTTCCATGTATTTCCTCCTAGCCTTTGACGCTGCCCGCGGCTAAACCAGCCACGACCCAGCGCTGCGAGATGACGTACACCACGGTCGGCGGCAGCGCGCCCAGCAAAGCCGCCGCCATCATCGGGCCCCACGGAAACGTATCCCCTCGGACGAGGCCGATCAGGCCGACCGTGAGCGTCTTTTGCGAGTCGCTGCCGATGAAGACGAGCGCATACAGAAACTCGTTCCACGAGAGGGTGAATGCGAACAGGGCCACAACCGCTAGAGCCGGCAATGCGATCGGGACCATGATCCGCGCCAGGGCCTGCAGGCGTGAACAGCCGTCTACCAGCGCCGCGTCCTCGAGCTCAGACGGCACGTTGCGGAAATACCCGATCATCATCCAGGTCGCGAACGGCACGGTAAACGTCAGATAGGTGACCATCAGGCCCACGATGTTGTCGATCAGGCCGATCGAATAGATGACCTGAAACATGGGAATGAACAGCAGCGAGCCAGGCACCAGATAGGTCACCACGACGGATCGCGCGAGCCACTGACGCCCGCGGAACGTCAGGCGCACGATCGCATAGGCCGCTAGCGTGCCGATGACCATCGCCAGCAACGTCGTCACGAGCGTCACCAGCACGCTGTTTTTGATGTACACCAGGAATGGCGTCTGGGTCAGCACGAACGTGAAGTGGTCGCCCGTGACCTGGCTGGGGAACAGCGACGGCTCGCGATAGATCAGCAGGTCCGGCTTGATGGCCGTGACGACGATCCAGTAGATGGGTAGCAGCGTCCACACGCCGAAAAACAGGAGGCCGGCCGTGTGGATGATGCGCTTGATCAGGTTGTACTGCTGCTTACTCATGCCTCAGCGCTCGGTGGACAGCATGCGCTTCGTCAGGAAGTAGATCATCACCAGAAAGACGGGAAAGAAGAACAGCGAAATCGTGGCGCCGACGCCGAGTCGACCAGCGCCGGTGACGCCGATCTGATAGGCCAGCAACGGGAAGGTCATCGTTGCGCCCGCGGGGCCACCATTCGTCAGCACATACACGAAATTGATGCTGGTGGCAGTCCAGATCGTGGACAGCATGGCCGTGATGATCAGGATGTTGCTGATCCCAGGCATCGTCACGTGGCGGAAGCGGCCGAACACTCCGGCGCCATCGATCTCCGCTGCTTCGTACAGCTCGGGCCCGATCGCCTGCAGGCCCGCCAGGATCATCATCGCCCAGAAGGGTGTGCTGGCCCACACGACCGCGATCGTCACCGCCCATAGGGCCAGGTTGTAGTTGGCCAGCCACTGGATCGTGTCGTGCGCCAGGCCCAGGCGCAGCGCAAGCAGATTGAGCAGGCCCTCGGCGCTGCCGTCGTACATCCACTTCCAGGTCAGACCAGCGATCAAGCCCGGGATGGCCCACGGCAGAAAGAACACGGCCCGCACGTACATGCGACCGGGAAACCGCTCGTGCAGCAGCAGAGCCATCGTCAGGCCCAGAACGAACTTGATGGCGATCGCGGCGACGGTGAACTGGATCGAGACTTTGACCGCTTGCATGAACTGAGCGCTGAGATCGCGCCCAAACAGCAGGTCGTAATAGTTCTGAAAACCGACCCACACGCCCGGGGTGCCGACCAGTTTGGCCTGGAAACTCAGCAGGATCGCCGAGACGAACGGATACGCGATCAAGCCGACCATCACCACGAGGCACGGCAAGCTGAAGAGCCACGCGGCCGCCCAATCACGCCCGAACGTACGTCGCAGCGACGTGGAGAAATCGCTTCGCGGTTGCGCTGCCGGCCGCGTGCGGACGCCGACGCTGTCCATTCCCACTCGACTGTAAGTCAGCCCAGCCGACCGGTCAACGCGCGGCCCCGTGCACCGCGCCCACTACCTGAGCGCCGCGAGTTCCCGTCCAACCGAGCTGAATGGCAACGCTGGTCTGTGCTCGGCAATACGCACCAACTGGTTGTATTTCGCCATACGCTCGGATGTCGCCAGGGAGCCGACCTTGATCTGGCCAGCCCCGCTGCCCACGGCAAGGTCGGCAATAAAGGCGTCCTCCGTTTCGCCTGAGCGCGCCGAGACGACCGTTCGATAGCCAGCCTCCTGCGCCACCCGCAGCGCGGCGAGCGCGTCGCTGACGGTACCGATCTGATTGACCTTGATGAGCACCGCGTTGGCCACGCCGGACTCGACCCCGCGCTGGATGCGACGGACGTTGGTACAGAAAAGGTCGTCTCCGATCAATTGCCAGCGCGCGCGTGGCGTCAGACCGCGCCAGGCGTCCCAATCGTCCTCGCCGAGTGGATCCTCAATCGATACGATCGGATACCGCGCCGCCAGGCCGAGCACGAACTCGGCCATCTCGCTCGAAGAGAGCACACGCTGGGCGCGGTGCAACTCGTATGTGCCGTCGGGTCGGACCAACTGCGTCGCGGCGATATCGAGTCCGATCGCTACCTGGTCGGCAGGCCGTAAGTGTGCCCGTTCGATGGCGCGTACGAGCAGCTCGAGCCCTGCCTCGACCGAGGCATAGCCAGGCGAAAACCCGCCCTCGTCGGCCAGCAGCACCGACCGGCCCTCCTCGCCAAGCAGCCCGCGCGCAGCGGTGCGAACGGCCGCGACCATCTGAAGTGCCTCGTCCAGGGAGGCCGCGCCGACTGGCATGGCCAGGATGTCCTGAATGTCCATGCCACCCCGAGCGTGGGCGCCGCCACTGAGAATGTTGACCATCGGCAGCGGCAAGACGGGCGCGTGTACGCGCGCGAGCGACGCGAGACGCTGCCACAGCGGCATGCCCCGCGCGGACGCGGCGGCGCGGCACGCGGCCATGGACACCGCCAGTACCGCGTTGGCTCCGAGGCGCGAAAGGTTCTGCGTGCCGTCGAGCTCGCGCATGCGCGCGTCCAGCTTCGCCTGGTCATCAGCATCGATGCCGCGGATGCCCGGCGCGAGGACGTTGATCACGTTGGCGACGGCGCGGGTGACGCCGAGACCGCCATACCGCGCCGCGTCGCCGTCGCGCAGCTCGTGCGCCTCGTGCTGGCCGGTCGAGGCACCCGACGGAACGATCGCCACGCCGACGATCCCGGCCGAAAGCTCGACGCTCGCCTCGACGGTTGGTCGACCGCGCGAGTCGAAGACCTCGCGGGCGTGGACCACCTGGACAGCGCTACTCACGCAGGGCGAGGGCCCGTTCAACGCAGGTCTCTGGTTGGGCGGGGTCTACGAGCAACTGCTTGCCCAGGGCGAGCGCCGCGCGTTGCAGCTCCGGGGTGGTCAGATACTCCACCGGCGAGTCTCCAACCACACGCGCGAGCACGAGACAACCGGTCGCGCGCGTCAGCTCGGCGTCGAGCACTGGCAGACCGTCCGCCGCGTACGCCGCCAGATACGCCCGCGCAGCCGCCGCAAGCTGATCAGCACAGCCGGCTGAATGCAGCGTCTTCAAGAGCAAGTGCGAAAGACAGAAGCCGATGTCGAAGCGCGGATCACCCCAATGCGCGACCTCACAATCGAGAACTACCACATCCGCGCCATCCGTCATCAGGTTCTTCGGACTGTAGTCGCCGTGTACCAGGCACTGCCGGCTCCGCAACATCCGCTCGACGACATCCTCGATCGACGCTGCAAGCTCTGGCAGACGCTGCATGACTTTGCGGTGATACGGAGTGAGGCGTAGGTCGAAGAAGTAGGTCTGATCGTCGAAGCGCTCGGCAAGATCCCGCCGAGTGTGGGTGCGCGTGTGCATCTGCCCGAGCAACTGACCCACGCGGTGCGCGGTCTCGAGATCGACGTCGCAGGCAAGCAATCGCGTCTTCCAGTTGGCCAGACGTTGCGGAAGCCGCTCCATCGCGAACGTGTGCGCGGCCGTGTCGACCCACAGCACGCGCGGGACGCTCTCCTGGCCGAGCACGTCGGCCAGCACCTTCAGGCATTCCGCCTCGCGGGCGTTGCGTTCCGGACTGCAGAACCAGTCGGCGGTGACCTTCAATTTTCCGAGAGCCGTCTTGACGACGATCGGGCCCTCAGGCGTGTCCACGAAACGGACCTCGCCCGAAACGCCGGGCGCGATCTGGCTCATACGTGCACGCTTTCCTTGAACGGCGAATTGCAGGGATGGCGCGGCGTTTCGCCGCTCAGCACTCGCACGACCTCCTCCGTTGCACGCGTTCGCAGCTCAACCACGGAAGTGTGGGACGAGAAGCCGACGTGCGGCGTCAGGATGATGTTCTCTCTTTGAAGCAGCTCACGCGGCGGATCCGGTTCGCCCTCGACGACATCCAGCGCAGCCCCGGCGATCGGCCCGCGTTCCAGCGCTCCGAGCAGCGCGACCGTATCGACAAGTCCTCCGCGACTGCAGTTCACGAGCAATGAGCCCGCGCGCATGCGTTGCAAGAATGCCGCGTCGACGATGTGCTGCGTCTCGGTACTCAACGGCAGGTGCAGAATCACGACGTCCGCTTCGGGAAGCATTTCCTCCAGCGAGGTCAGCGAGGCCGCGCCGGGGTCGGCTCCGGGCGTGCGAGGACGGAGCGCGAGCACCCGCATGCCGAGCCCGCCCAGCTTGTGCGCCGTACGCCGTCCGATCCGACCGTAGCCGAGTATGCCGACTGTTCTGGTCGACACACGCGCCAGCCGTCCGCCGGCCGGATCCCACCGTCCGGCGCGGACCTGCCGATCCAGCAAGACGACACCGCGCAACCAGGCGAGCGTCAGCGCGACCGCATGGTCGGAGACTTCCTCGACGCAATAGTCGGGGACATTGGTAACCCACGCGCCCTGTCGGGTGGCCTGTTCGACGTCGATGTTGTCGAGCCCGACGCCCATGCGCGCGACCACACGTACATTGCCGGCTGAGGCAATCGCGCGAGCGGAAACGGGCCCCCAGCAGGTCAGAATCGCGTCCGGGACGGCCTCGCTCACCGCGGCCTCGACCTGCTCGGATGATGCCGTCGTATACGGCGCGATCAGGCGATGACCGGCCCGCTCGAGAATCGAGCGTTCGATCGAAACGTCTGGCCACGCGTGGTCGGTGAGTACAACGGTCGCCATTCGCTCCCGATACGATAGCGCCTACCCATGCCACGCTTGTCTGAGAAAGTCGCTGCGGTGACCGGTGCTGGCTCCGGCAACGGTCTGGCGATCGCGCAAGCCTACGCGCGTGAAGGTTGCGCCGTCGCGATCGGGGAATTTTCTCAGGAGCGCGGCGAAGCAGCCGCCGACGCGATCGAACGCGACGGCGGCCGGGCGATTTTCGTCCGCACGGACGTGCGTAACTGGGAGGACATCGACGGGATGATCGCGCAGACGCTGCGCGAGCTCGGGCGGCTGGACGTTGTCGTCAACAACGCGGGTGTTCTCGACGGTTATGCCACGTGCCTCGAAACCAGCACCGAGCTGTTCGAGACGATCATGGCCATCAACGTCCGCGGCGTGTTCTTCGGCTGCAAGCGCGCGCTCGAAGAGATGGTTCCGCGCGGGTACGGCAAAATCATCAATATTGCCTCAGTCGCCGGCCTGCAGGCGATGGGTGGCGGGCTCGCGTACACCACGTCGAAGCACGCGGTGGTGGGGATGACGCGCCAGCTCGCGGCCGAGTACGGCCCGGGTGGCATTCGCGTCAACGCGATCTGTCCCGGCAGCATCGCGACGAACCTGCGTCAGAACACGGCCGAGATCATCGGTGTTCAGGACCGGGGTCGTGGAATGGGCACCATGGCGCCCGAGGCATTTGCGCAGTGGGTGCCGCTGGGCGTGCGTGGCGCGCCGTCGGATGTCGCCAACGCAGCCGTGTTCCTAGCCTCGGCGGACTCCGACTACATGAACGGCCACACTCTGGTGGTCGACGGCGGCTGGTCTATTCGCTGAGGTCGTCCGATTCTTCCTCTCCGAGGGGACCAAGGGGCTGCGCCCCCTTGTATATCCCGTCCTGGCGTATTCCCCCTCTCCATGCGAGAGCAGGGGAGGGGCAGGGGTGGGGTCGATACCATTGCATCGCAATGCTTGATGTCGTCAGTAACGAGGAGTTGGTCCGCGAAGCCCGCAAACGCCTGAATCAAGGCGCGTGGGACTACCTGGTCGGCGGCTCGGAATCAGAAACCACGCTGCGCCGCAATCGTCGCGCTTTCGACAAGATCGCTTTTCGGCCACGAATCCTCGTGGACGTCTCCGAGATCGACGCGTCAACGACGTTCCTCGGCCAGC
>JAFAPL010000384.1 GCA_019247135.1 Chloroflexota bacterium
ATTCAGGTTCAATCCGACGAAGCCGAGCTCGTTGACACAGCGTTCCAGCTCCCGAATGCAGTTTTTGGGGCTGACCCCCGGGCTCTGCGGCAGCATGCACACGCCAACGAAATTGTTGGGAAACTGCTGGGTGACGCGATAGATCAGGTCGTTACAGTGCTCGGTCCAGTAGCGGCTGATGAGCTCGTTGCCGAAGTGGTGCCCCATCCAGCTCGCGCGAGGTGAAAAGATGGTGAGATCGGTGCCGCGTTCGCGCTGGAGCTTGAGCTGGCCGGTCTCGATACTCTGACGAATTTCGTCGTCGCTGACGTTCATCTTGCCCCTAGTCGGGGCGCTCATCTGAGCGATCTGAGCGCCGCGATAGGCTTCCACACCAGGCGGGTACGTCGTGTAGTGCCCGTGGATGTCGATGATCATTGCGATGCGTCATGTTGCCACGGTGGCTGCAACCGACGGCCCGACTGGCGCGTCGTAGCCCCATGCTGAGAACACGACTGTATCGATCGGATGCCGATCGCATGATTGGTGGCGTGGCGGGTGGCCTGGCGGACTATTTCGACGTCGATCCCACGCTGGTGCGCCTTGGCTGGCTGGTGGTTCTGGTCGCCTCGGGCTTCGTGCCCGCGATCGCGCTGTACGTCCTGCTGTGCCTGGTCGTTCCAGGGGAAAGGCACCTGTACCGCGACTACTGACGCGCTGGAGGGCGCGGCACCGGCGGCGTATAGTGGGCTCGTACGACCTTGATCAGTATCGACTGCGACGTCCACAACGACGTGCCGCGCGTCCAGGCGCTGTTTCCGTACCTGCCCGCCTACTGGGTCGAGCACATCAACAACACGATGTTCAAGGGACCGACCGAGCCCTACTACCCGCCCGGCTCACCTGTGGCCGCTCGGCCCGAAGCCCGACTCGAGGACGGCTCCCCAGCCGGCTCGGACTTGCTCAAGCTCCAACAGCAGGTACTCGACGAGCCGGGCGTCGACATCGCCATCCTCAATTGCCTGTACGCGGTGGACAGCCTGCACAATCCAGACGCGGCGATCGCGCTCGCGACCGCTGTCAACGACTGGCTGATCGCCGAGTGGCTCGACAAGGACAGCCGACTGCGGGCATCGATCGTCGTGCCCAGCCAACTGCCAGCCCAGGCGGCCAGGGAAATCGATCGGGTGGCAGACCACCCGGGTTTCGTCCAGGTTCTGATTCCCGCGCGCACGCAGCACCCGCTCGGTAGCCGCCTGTATCACCCGCTGTGGGAGGCGATTGCACGGCACAACCTGGTCGCGGGCATCCACTTCGGTGGGGTGCCTGGCAATCCGCCGACCCCGTCTGGCTGGCCGTCGTACTACTTCGAAGAGTACGCGGGCATGGCCCAGGTGTTCGCGACTCAGATCACGAGCATCATCTCGGAGGGCGTGTTCGATCAGTATCCGAGCCTGCGCCTCGCGCTCCTGGAGTCCGGCGTCACCTGGCTGCCAGCCCACATGTGGCGCTTCGACAAGGAATGGCGCAACCTGCGCCGCCTCGTCCCGTGGGTCAAACAAGCGCCATCGGCCTACATGCGCCAGCACATGCACGTGACCATCCAGCCCCTGGATGCACCGCCCGATCCAAAGCAGCTGCTACAGATCGTCGATCAGCTCGGCTCCGAGGACATGCTGCTGTACGCCAGTGACTATCCTCACCAGCACGCCGGTGATGCGTCGGCCCAGCTACTGCAACACCTGCCTGAGACGCTCGCGCGCAAGATTCGGGTTGACAACGCCCGCGCGCTTTACAACCTGTCAAATTAGCTAAGGAGGAGCACGATCGTGGTCGTCGCCGAACCCCGTTCAAGACCAGAAACAGCACCGCAACGGACGCGGACACGACGCGCCCTGATCGACTGCGACTTTCACGACGAACTCGACTCGATCAAAGATCTGTACCCGTACCTGTCGCAGCGCTGGCGCGACCACATCGACATGTACGGCACACGTGGCGCGCTCGGCGGGTACTACCCGCGCTTCATGGATCACCGAGAGGACGCACGGCCTCCCTCGGGTCGACGCAGCGGCTCGGAGTGCAGGCACTCCGTCAAGGACTACCTGGATCCGTTCAACGTTGCGTACGCGACGCTGATTCCACTCACGCCGGCCGGCCGACAGAGCAATCCCGACTTCGACGCGGCGCTTGCGACGGCCGTCAACGACTGGCAGGTCGCCGAATGGCTGGACGTCGACTCCCGCCTGCGCGCGTCGATGATCATTCCGTTCGAGTTCCCGGACCGAGCGGTCGCAGAGATCGAGCGCCGTGCATCCGATAAACGGTTTGTGCAGGTGCAGTTCAGCGGACGCCCGCACGAACCCATGGGTCGGCGCAAGTACTGGCCGATCTACGAAGCGTGCGCGAAGCACGACCTGCGTGTGATGTCCCACGCTTTCGGGTCCAATGGCAATCCGATCACGGGGACCGGCTGGCCATCCTTCTATATCGAGGACCACGTCGGGCCGGCTCAGGCGATGCAAGCCAACATCATCAGCCTGGTCGCCGAAGGCGTCTTCGACACGTTCCCAACGCTCAAGGTCGTCTCAGTTGAGAACGGCTTCGCCTGGATCCCGTCGTTGATGTGGCGCATGGACGACACCTACAAGCTGCTGCGGAGCGAAGTGCCGCACCTGAAGCGGTTTCCGTCTGAGTACATCCGCGAGCACGTGTACCTCACCACCCAGCCCGTCGAGGAGCCGCACAAACCCGAATATTTCCTGCAGATGCTGGAGCAGTTTGGCGACATGGTCTCGCACATTCTGTTCGCCAGCGACTACCCGCACTGGGACTCGGATAATCCCGACATGGCGCTGCCGGCGTTGTTGCCGGAATCTGTGAAGAACGCGATCTATTACGAGAACGCCCGCGCGCTGCACAACCTGCCCGACACGCGCAATGGGCACGCGGAGCTCACGGATGACTCGCACCTGGAGCGCGTCTAAGCGGAGCGGCTTGGGAGCGAAGCGGGCGCAGCGAGCGAAGCGGGCGTGAAGTTTGTCGTTGCCGCGGCGGACGAGATTCCGCCCGGCGAACGAAAAATCGTGACCGTCGCCGGGCGGTCGATCGGCGTCTTCAACATTGATGGCGAGTTCTTCGCGCTGAGGAATCGGTGCCCGCACCAGGGTGGCGCGCTGTGTGAGGGTCGGCTCTGGGGCGTGCTGACCGCTTCGGCGCCTGGCGAGTTCGCATACGAACCCCGACGCGAGATTCTCACCTGTCCGTGGCACGGCTGGGAGTTCCACGTGCGGACGGGCCAGTCGTGGTGCGACCCGGTGCGATTGCGAGTGCGGCGGTTCGACGTGTCGCTGGAGCGAGGCGATACGCTCACGGCCGAGGCGCCGCCGGCGTCTGAGCCTGGCGCGCCCGCGCCGGGCATGGTCCGCGAGAT
>JAFAPL010000127.1 GCA_019247135.1 Chloroflexota bacterium
GTTGAACCGGAGTCGACAACGACGACCTGTCGCGGCAGGAGCGCACCGGGTTGGAAGATCGCGGCGAGCGTGTCGCCGATGAAGCGGGCCTCGTTCTTGGCACGAATGACAACCGCCACATTGCTTGCTGTTTCGATGTCTGAGGAACCCCCGGGTGCGCGAAATTCTACGTGCGCCTCGCTCGGTCAGGCGGCATTTCGTACAATTGATCGCCTCGGGCGGCGTGGCCCGAGCCCGTGGTGGGCGTAGCTCAGTTGGTTAGAGCGTCGGATTGTGGCTCCGAAGGTCGCCGGTTCGACCCCGGTCGCTCACCCCCTCGCGAGTTTTCTTTCAACGTGAAGTTCGCCGCGTGACGCCTCGCCCGGGCGGGCGACGACAGAGTTATTGGAAGGCGTATTGCACGGGCGCGTGCTTCTGTACCTCGAAGCGCATCCATGCGTTGATTGCGGGGAGACGGATCCTGTCGTGTTGGATTTCGACCATGTGGATCCCGCGACAAAGCGGCGGGATGTCGGACGGATGCTCCAGAACAAGGAACCATGGGGTACGATCGAGCGCGAAATTGAAAAGTGCGAGGTGCGCTGGGCTAACTGCCATCGTCGGCGCACCGCGTTACAATTCCGCTGGTATCGCATCCGGCCCCGTAGCTCAGCTGGATAGAGCGTCTGGCTTCGAACCAGAAGGTCGCGCGTTCGAGTCGTGCCGGGGTCGCCGTAGACAGCCAGTTCTCGCCGTGGGGCATCATGGTCTGGCATGCCGGACGTGATTGTCGTGGGTGGTGGAGTGATGGGGTTGGCGGCGGCGCGCGAGCTGCGGCGACGGGGGCAGAGCGTCAGCTTGCTCGAGCGCGCCACACCTGGTCGCGCGGCTAGCTGGGCCTCGGCGGGCATCATCGGCGCAACCACGCGCGACGAGAACGACCCCGGCTACGAGCTACGCCACCTCAGCCGCCAACTCTGGCCTGACTTTGCCACACAGCTCGAAGAGGAATCAGGACTGGACCCTGAGTATCGCGAGAACGGCTGCCTGTATCTCGCCTCTGACGAACGAGAACGGCGGTGGCTCCAGAGCGTCGCGGCACGCGATAGCGCGGCGGAGTTTCTCGACCAGCGCGCACTGCATGAAGCGGAACCTGCGATCGGTCCTGCCGTCCAGGGCGCGCTGCGCGTCAGTGGCGGAAACGTCGACCCGCGGCGGTTGTGTCGCGCCCTCGAGATCGCGGTCCGACGCATGGGCGTGGAGGTCCGCACGGCCACGCCGGTCGACGCCGTACTGTCGCGAGGTAGCCGAGTCAGCGGCGTCCAGGTCGGCGACGAGCAGATCGACTCGAACGTGGTCGTCCTGGCGGCTGGCGCCTGGTCAGCGCAGATCGCAGGGGTAGACCTGAACGTTCCGGTACACCCGCAGAAAGGTCAGATTTTTGCACTCGATCAGACCAGAGTAGGCATCCGACACGTCCTGCTCACAGCAGGCGACCCGTACTTCGTGCCCCGCTGCGACGGGCGCCTGGTGATCGGCGCCACGCGCGAGGAAACCGGCTGGGATGCCAGCCTGACTGCCGGGGGCATCGCCTGGTTGCTCAATCGCGCGATGCTAGTCGTGCCTGGGCTGAGCGACTGTGCAATCGCCGAGATGTGGACCGGCTTCCGACCGCTCTCAGCCGACGGCGTCCCGCTGATCGGGGGCTCGGAAACTGAGGGCCTGTATGTGCTGACCGGACACGGCCCGAGCGGGATCTCGCCGATGCCGGGCACGATCGCGCTGCTCATCGCGCTGATGCACGGCGAAAGGCCGCCGATCTCGCCTGGACCGTTCGATCCGCTGCGATTCGCGGTCAGCGCGCCCAGCGCAGGATGAGCGGATCGGCCCGACGGGCGTGCTCGAGCAGACCCGCGCGCGTGGCCGGATGCAGCGCCGGGTAGGGATGTCGCACCAGGTCACACGTGATCACCCTGCCTTCTTGCATCAGCGCCTTCGTCGCCCGCAAACCACACTGTTTGTTTTCGAAGTTGATCAACGGCAGTAGTCGCTCGTATCGGCTGAACGCACTCTCGCGGTCGCCCGCCTGATACGCGCCGACTACTTCGCCGATCAGGTCAGGCACCATCGCACTCGGCATCGTGCCGGTTGCGCCCGCATCCAGGTCGGCCAGCAACGTGATGCTTTCTTCGCCGTCGTAGGGGCCCTGGATGGCCGGGCCGCCGAGCCGGATCAGCTCACGCAATTTGCTCGCGGCCTCGGGCACCTCGATTTTGAAGTACGCCACCGACGGCAGATCTCGAGCGAGGCTCGCCATGAAGCTGGCCGACAGCGGCACTCCGCTGATTGGTGCGTCCTGAACCATGATCGGCAGGTCACATGCGTCGACGACACGCTCGAAGAACTCGCGCACACCTGCCTCGGCAGCCCGCAGCGTCGTGCCGTGATACGGCGGCAACAACATGATCATGCTCGCGCCAGCGCTGGCAGCGCGGCGGCTCCGCTCGGCGGCGACCATCGAGCTGAAGTGGCTCGTCGTCACGATCACGGGTACACGGCCTGCCACATGCTCGAGGACGAGCGTGACAATGCTTTCACGCTCCGCGTCGGTCAACGCAAACTGCTCGGAGTAGTTGGCCAGGATGCAGATGGCGTCCACGCCAGCGTCGATCAGGAAGTCGACGGCGCGCCGCTGCGAGGCGAGGTCGAGCTCACCATCGGGCCCGAAGGTTGTCGGCAGGATGGGAAAGACGCCCCGCATCCGGTCAGGCTACGCGGCCAGGGCCCGCGGCGTCCTCAACAGCAGCGACCAGATCGTCGACGCGGAATGGCTTTCGAAGGCATCGGAATACGCCAAACCGATCGTACGAACGTGGCAGGACCGGCTTCACCGACAGCACCACAATCGGGATGCGAACCCCCTCCGTTTTGTGTGCGTACTCTTCCATGAAGTCCCAGCCGTGCATGACCGGCATGAGCAGATCCAGCACGATGACGTCCGGCCGGACCATGTCCAGGACGTCGAGCGCAGCCGCGCCGTGCTCTGCTCGGCGAACTTGCCAGCCGTGATCCTCGAGCACGTCGGCGACCACGCCGCGGATCACATCGTCGTCTTCAACGACGAGCGCCACATGACTGCTGTGCGCGTGCGCGTCGCTCGAAACGCTCACGACAGTCAATCGTAGGCTAATCCAACCGTGACAATGGTTTCGCTGGGCGACGGTTCCGAGTCCGTCAGGTTACAAAGCTTCACTCGACACCTGCGCGCGTCTCGGACCAGGGTCATGCCCGGATAACCTCGCGGGCGCAAATGCGCCGCGTCTACTACGGCTGGGTCCTCGTCGCGACGCTCGGCGTGACCGAGACCATCTCGTGGGGCGTCCTGTACTACGCGTTCACGGTGTACCTGGCGCCGATGCAAGCCGAGCTCGGCTGGTCGCGGGGCGACATGACCGGCGCGTTCTCGCTGGCGTTACTCGTCGCCGGTCTGGCCGCCATTCCTGTCGGACGCTGGCTCGACCGCCACGGTGCGCGTTTCGTGATGACGGTCGGCTCTATCGCTGGCACGCTGCTCGTCCTCGGCTGGTCTCAAGTGCAGACGCTGCCCGCCTTCTACTTGATCTGGGCAGCTATCGGGCTGGCCATGTCAGTAACGCTGTACGACGCCGCGTTTGCGACCGCCACCATGTGGTTCGAGCGCTACCGCGTGCGCGCCCTGTTCGCGATCACGCTGATGGCCGGCTTCGCCAGTACGATCTTCATCCCGTTAGCCGGTTTTCTCGTCCAGAGTCAGGGATGGCGGCCGTCGCTGGTAAGCCTCGCGCTCGTTCTGGCGGTGGGCACCATCGCTCCCCACGCGCTGATCCTGCGTCGCCGACCCGAGGACCTGGGCCTGCATCCAGACGGCGTGCGTGCCGCACCCCAGCAACGCAGCCAGCGCGTTCCAGGCGTGCCGCTTGGGGACGCGTTGCGCGACGGGGCGTTTCGCTGGACGGCACTGGCCTTGTGGCTGACCACGGTCGCCACCATCGCGGTCGGAGTCCACCTGGTGCCCTACCTGGAAGACCGTGGCTACGACCCGACCTTCGCGGCGGCTGTGACCGGCGCAATCGGCGCGATGCAGGTACTGGCGCGGCTGGTGCTCGCGCCGTTTGGCGAACGTGCGAGCCCACGGCTACTTGCCGGAGTGGTGCTGTGTCTTCAGCCGATCGCGTTACTCGTCCTGCTGCTCGTGCGCGCTACGCCGGGAGTGCTGGTGTTTGTTGCGTTGTTCGGCGCGGCCCGCGGCGCCACGACGCTGGTCCGCCCGACCCTCCTTGCGCATCTCTACGGCCGAGCGCAGTACGCAAGCATTGCCGGGGTGATGCAGTTCTTGTTGTCGCTTGCTCAAGCCGTCGCGCCGGTCGGAGCGGGCGTTGCCTACGACGCGCTCCGCAGCTACGAGCCAATCCTGTGGACACTCGCCGCGCTGTCCAGCTTGTCCGTGCTCGCCATCGTGCCAGTAAGGCCGAACAATGCGCTGCAACCTGTACAGTCTCAGCCGTGAGCGAACCAATCGGACTGTCGACCGCGTGGAACGGTCCTGGCGACAGCCCACAGCACCTTCTCGAACAACATCGCAGCCTCGGCTTTCGGCGCCTCGAAGCGTACGCCCACTTCTTGCCTGACCAGCTGCGCGCGCTCTCGGCCGCCGCCCGCGAGCGCGACATGGAGATTGCGAGCCTGCACGGGCCGTGTCCAGTGCCGACCGATGGCAATGGCGCGCGGCGCGCGTACGGCGATTGGCTCGCCTCGCCGAACCCGACCGAACGTACGGCCGCGGTGGACGCTCACAAACGCAGCATCGACTTCGCCGTGGAGGTCGGCGCGCGCGCCATCGTTGTGCACCTTGGCAACACGGGGGCGTTTTCGAGGCAGCACACCATTTTCGACACCATCGCGCGGTACGGTCGAATGAGCGACGAGCACCTGCGACTACGCCACGAGGCCTGGCGCGAGCGAGAGGCGCGCAAAGCGCCTCACCTCTCCGCGGCCATCGA
>JAFAPL010000145.1 GCA_019247135.1 Chloroflexota bacterium
CGCTTCCCGGCGCATCTCCGAGAGCGCGGCCAGGACGTTCTTCGATCCAGGCAAACGCTTCACCTCGCGGGTGAGTGCGCCAACAGTCCCGGGAGCCCCTGTGCCGATGACGTGAGGTGGATGCAGGTACAGGTCACGGATATGTGCGAAACCGCGCACGTCGTCCTGGCTTTCTCCGATGACCGGGTAACGAGAGTGCGGCGACTCTGCCGCGACGCGGGCTGCCTCTGCCACCGGCATCGAGGCTTTGAGGAAGACGACCTCGGTGCGCGGCACCATCACCTCGCTCACCGAGCGCTCACCGGCGGCGAACACCTCATCGATGAGGCGGCGTTCGTCCGACGTGAGCGACTCGTGTGCCGCGACCAGACCTCGCAGTTCCTCCTCGCTGATCGCCTCCCGCCCGGTGGCCGGGTCACCACCGAAGACCCGTACCAGAGCGTCCGTACACCGTGACAGCAACCAGATCACGGGCCTCGCAATGGTCGCGAGCCGGTCGAGCGTCGGACTGAACACGACGGCGGTCGCCTCGGACCGCTGTAGGGCGAGCCGCTTCGGGACGAGCTCGCCGATGACCAGCGTGACGAAGGAGATCAGCACGGTGATTCCGATGAAGCCGATCACCGTCGCCGGTCCCTTGGACATGCCGGCATGCATCAACGCCCGTCCCGCCTCGTCCGACAACGTGACCGCTCCGAATGCGCTCGACAGCAGCGCGGTGACCGTCACGCCGATCTGCACCGTCGCGAGAAACCGGTTGGGATCGGCGATGAGCCGCGCCACGGCGGCACCCCGGCGTCCGCGTTCGGCGATTGCTCGGACCTGTCCCTCGCGCAGCGATACCAGCGCAATTTCTGACGCGACGAACAGCGCCTCGAGCAGGATCAGCCCGAGGACGATCGCAATGTTGAGGAGTGTCGAGCCCACGGCGGCGCTGATCTCGCGGTTATCGGGCCGAAGCTGAGCACAGGTCGCTCACCGTCCCGATTCTACGAAGACCCGGCAGGGTTGAAGCGCGGTGTTGCGACGCGGGTTAACTCCGGGTCTTGGCCTCGGGACAGAGCCTTCGCAGCGTGTGGCTCTGCTGAGCGGCCGAGACGCCTCGACAGCGTGGCGCTTGAGGCCCGACTGGGATGAGGAGCAGGCTTCTTGTCGGAGGGATCATGGGTGGTGACTGGTCCGCCGACGATCGGCAGCTCCGGCTTGGCGCCGGCGTGTCTCGTCGCACGGTGCTCAAAACCGCCGGAGTTGGTGCGTTGAGCGCGATTTCCGCGCCGATCCTCGCTGCGTGCACCGGGAAAAGCAGCGGTAGCCCCAGCGTGACCGCCAGCAAGAGTCCGACGAGCTTCCGGATGCCATCGGCGACCTTCGGCTCCAGCGCCTCCGACCCCGTACCCAAGAAAGCGATCGCGGATACGATCATCGCCTTCGAGATCAAGTCCGGAGCTCAGGTCTCGGTCACCACCTTCGAGCACAACGACCTACAGGACCACATCGGCTCCTACTTGACCGGCAACCCAGACGACGCGTTCATGTGGTTCGCCGGATATCGCATGCGCTTTGGTCGACGACCGCAGCTGGCGCTTAGATCACATCGGGCCCAAACACGGTGGTAGCCGATCGTCGTAGAGATGGCATGCTCGTTCACCTGCGCGCGGACGGCATGAGCCTCGTACTAGACGCACGTGGCGGACGGTTGCCCCGGGTCGTTCATTGGGGATCCGATCTCGAACTTCTCAGCGAAGCGGAACTCTCCGAACTTGAGCTTGCCCAGACGCCCGCTCGCTCGTCCGGTGTTCCGGACCAGCGCATCCGACTCGGCATCCTTCCGGAGCACGGACAGGGCTGGCCGGGCCAGCCCGGCCTGCGTGGGCATCGGGAGGGCAGCGCTTGGTCACCGCTGTTTACCGTCACCGATATCGCGCGCGAGGACGACGAGCAGGGAACGCAGGGGCTCCGGATAGACGCACACGATGCTGAGGCGGAACTCGGTTTCCGGCTCGAAATCGACTTGCTGCCCAGCGGCGTCCTGCGGCTTCGCAGCATCGTCCGAAACCACGGGGACAGCGGCTACACCCTCGACGGGCTCGTACTCGCATTGCCGGTGCCGCGCCGGGCAACCGAGCTGCTCGACCTGACCGGACGGCACCTGCGCGAGCGGTCGCCGCAGCGGCAAACGTTCGACATCGGCGCCCGCGTTCGCGACAGTT
The DNA here is from genome assembly GCA_019247135.1 of Chloroflexota bacterium. The sequence continues at coordinate 2,211 of JAFAPL010000145.1, forward strand.
GGCGCGGCCGTACCGGCTTGGACGCCACCCTCCTCCTGACGGCCGGAACACCTGGCTTTGGGTTTCGCTCCGGCGAGGTCTGGGGCATCCACGTCGCCTGGAGCGGAAACCACCGCACGTACGCGGAACGGTTACCCAGCGGGGAGCGGGTGCTGGCCGGCGGCGAGTTGCTGCTACCCGGCGAGGTGCGACTCGAGAGCGGCGAGGAGTACGTGAGTCCCTCTATCTGGGCGTCGTACGGCGAGGGACTCGACGGGATGTCGAGCCGCATGCACTCCGCGCTGCGAGCCCGAGCGAGCCATCCGCGTACGGCCCGCCCAGTAATCCTCAACACCTGGGAAGCCGTCTATTTCGACCATGACTACGGGAAACTCGCGGCGCTGGCGGAGGCAGCCGCAACGGTCGGTGTCGAGCGATTCGTGCTCGATGACGGCTGGTTCATCGGGCGGCGGCACGATCGCGCCGGGCTCGG
>JAFAPL010000158.1 GCA_019247135.1 Chloroflexota bacterium
TCGGCCTGGTCGCCTTCGTCGGGATCGTGGCTAGCCTGCCGTTCGGCGTCATCCCCGTTCAGATTGCCGGTGCGCAGCTCACACTCATCGACGCGGTGATGATCGCGACCTTCTCAGCCGTCCTCGCGCGAGCCCTCTTCGGGGGGGTCAGCATCAACCTGAGCTGGCCTGGACCAGCCCTTCTCGCATTCACCGCCATCGCATGTGTCGCCTTCATCGCCGGGGGCGCCGCCGAGCCGATCCCGCCCGAGTTGTTCCGCCGATTTGGCAAGCTGCTGGCCAGCGTCCTCTTCTTCTTCATTGCCACCGCGCTACTTACGACCGCCTCCAGAATGATCACGCTCGCGCGCGCGTTGATCGTCGGGGGCGCCGTTCAGGGCGCGCTCGGCACACTGCTCATGCTGCTTTCGCCCGCAACGCAACTGACGTTGCTGAGCGCGCTCGTGGTCGTCGGTTATCCCAGCACCGAAATCCTGCGGTACGTGCCGGGTCCGAATAACACGTATACCACCCAGTTGCGCGCCATCGGCACCTCGGTCGATCCGAACGTGTTCGGCGGAACCCTGATGCTGGCGCTGGTCCTGGCAGCCGTGCAGCTCGCGGCATCCAGGCCAGTGCTGCCGCGGTTCGTTCTGTTCCTGCTGCTCGTCCCGATAGCGACGGGAGTCGTGCTCAGCCTGTCGCGTGCAAGCTGGCTGGGACTCGGGTGTGGCCTGTTGCTGGCCGGCTGTCTGCGGTACCGGCGCATCATCGTCGTGGCCCTCGTGTGCGGGGTTGCAGTTCTCGTCAGTCCCGTCGGCCAGGACCTGATTGCACGCTTCATCGGAGGATTTTCCGCGGCGGATCCGGCGACAGCGTTCCGGCTGGGCGAATACTTCAATGCGGTCGTTCTGATCCAGCGGTATCCATGGCTCGGGATAGGCTTTGGGCTATCGCCCGATATCGACGTGACCGCGGGCGTCTCCAGCGTGTACCTGCTGGTCGCGGAACAAACAGGCTTGCTCGGACTGCTCGCGTATCTGCTGGTGGTGCTGGGCATCTGGTGGCGTGGTGCGCGCAACCTGGCCGCGGTCGACGACCGCCAGCTTCAGGGTCTGCGTACTGCTTACCTCGCGGCTATCACCGGCGCGCTCGTGACGGGGACGCTCGATCACTACTTCGCGAACATCGCGTTTCCGCACGCCGTCGCGTTGTTCTGGCTGTACGCCGCGGGACTATTCGCCGTCTCGTCGACTATTTGCCAGGTGTCGCGGTCACGTTCGCTCCCTTGGGGGGAATCAAGATGACTTGCCCGGGGCTGACGCTCGCGGTCGCCAGATCACTCGCCTCGGCGATCGCGGAGCCAGAGACGCCGTTGCGCGCCGCGATGTCGTCGAGCGTCTCGCCGGCTTGAACCCGGTACAGCGTGCCATTCTGGTTCGGAATCGTCAGCACCTGGCCGACACGTAACTGGTCGGGATTTTGCAGCCCACTCGCCTGGGCGATGCTCGAGACCGAAACACCGTACGTATTGGCGATTGCGTGCAGGTTGTCGCCGGGCTGGACGCGATAGGCCCGGTAAGGACCACCCGTGGGCGCGGGTGCGCTCGTCGGCGCGGCAGCAGCCGCGCTGCCAGCCGATGCGGCCGTCGGCGTGGTCGTCGCAATCGTCGTGGCAATGGAGCTCGTGGTTGCGGCAGAAGCAGGCGCGCTGGTCGGCGCCGCTGTCGCCACGACGGTCGGTGCAGCGGTCGCCAGCGCCGTCGGCGGGGTAGTCGGCAGGGGCGTCGAAACAGCTGTTGCCAGCAGGATCGGTCCGGCCGCCGGGGCCGCAACTGGCCGCCGCGTGCTACTCACGATCTCGCTGGCTACGGCGACAGCCGTCAGCGGCACCAGCCCGAGCAGCAACACGGCCAACCAGCGTCGCCGTGCCCACGCAGCGCCTCGCGCCGAGCGGATTGCCTGCTCTCGGCGAGTAACCGGTGGCTGAAAGGGTCGAGGCACTCGGGCGAGCCCCAATACGATACAGAGGGTGTGCCGAATCAGCGTACTCGAACTCGGCCCACACTGATACGTGATCGTCGCATGGACTGGGCACCGCCCTGACGTCTTCGATGCCCCGCTCGTCGCGCGGACAGCCGTCCAGGAGGCTGCCGCCGAGCTGCACTCGAGCGCTACCCGCTTTCTCATGGGAGGTCAGCGCGGTGTGGACACCTGGGCTGCGCTGGCAGCAATCTCGCTCGGGCTGCCATTCGCGTTGATCCTCCCGTGTCCGCCCGAGCGGTTCAGGGCGGACTGGTCAGCAGAGGACCGCGCGACGCTCGATCACACGTTGCGGCACGCGATCAGCGTGGAGGTTGCGCATGGCTACACCGAGCGCAATCGCCGTCTCGCTGTCTCGGCAGGCCTGCTGGTTGCCGTCTGGACAGGCACACGCGGCGGCGGCACCGAAGAGACCATCGGCTTCGCGCGTGGGGCCGGCGTACCGGTGCACGAAATCCGCCTCCGCCCGGCGAACGGCGCGGAGCTCCTGCGTGGCCGCGGCATCTGAAGCGTTCAGTCGGGCTCGCCGCGGGTGGCGTTGGGGCGTCCGCGTCCCCAGTACGCCTTCGCTGAGATCCGCTCGGCGGGTACGCCACGCGCGAGAGCAGCCTCCTTGAGCGTCGCTACGACCCGGACTTCGCCCGCAATGTAGATGTGGCCCTGGCCAGGCGGCAGCTCGGCGCGCTGGAGTGCCTGGAGTAATTGCGCTCGCTCGCGGTGCAGCCACTCCACCTCGTGCTGGGCCTTGTGCGGCAGCTCGTCGTCGCGATCGGTGACTTCGATAACTGCTCTGGCAGCGACATTCGCAGGCACGGCTTCGAGCATGACGAGGCTCGCGGGCGCCGCGCTTTCGTCGCCGAAGAAGTAGTGCCATTCGGCATCTGGATCGAGAAAGATCTTGCCGCGTGGGCCCACCCCGTCGATGCGTATCCCTTGCGTGGCGTTCGCGGCCCATCGTGCACCAGGGCCGTCGACGCCGTGCGCGACGATATTCAGCTCGAGTGTTGCTGCCTGCGAGTCGTGCGACCGAATGGTGTATCGACGACTGAGCGGTCGGCCGCTCTGCTCGCCAAGCACGAGCATGACGTCCTGCCCGGGCTGGTAGCTGAAATTCCTGAGGGCCGCTCCACCCAGGACAATCCGGCGCATGCGCGGCCCGAGATCCTCGACCGCCTGCACCTCGAGGTCCAACGGCTGTACGCCGGGAATGCTGAGCAGCGTCGCGGGTACGGCCATCAGCCTAGAGCATACGGGCTACTCTCCGGGAATTGCGGAACCATTTCGGTCGTTAGACTGCCTGAGCCCTATGCGCACGCTGCACTACGCATGGATCGTCGCCGCGGTCACCTTCCTCGCCCTTCTGAGCTCGGCCGGCATCGGCGCCACCAGCGCGGTGCTCGTCCTGCCGCTCGAGCGCGAGTTCGGCTGGGATCGGGCCACGATCTCACTCGCACTCTCGATCAACCTGCTGTTGTTCGGTCTGTGTGGCCCATTCGCTGGCGCGATCATGGCGCGCTTCGGGGTCCGCCGCGTCATGCTCGGCGCCCTGACCACGCTCGCCATCGCCGTCACTCTCAGCGGCTTCATGCAAGCAGCCTGGCAGCTGCTTCTGCTGTGGGGCGTGTTCGTGGGCCTGGGCTCTGGAGCGATGGCGCTCGTACTCGGCGCGACCGTGGCGACGCGCTGGTTCGTGAAACGCCGCGGACTCGTCACCGGCCTGTTTGCCGCCAGTACCGCGACCGGTCAGTTGATCTTTCTGCCCGTCCAGGCGGCGATCATCGAGACTGTCGGCTGGCGCACTGCGGTCTGGCTCGTGGGCGGCGTCGCGTTGGCTGTTGCCGTGATCGTCGGGCTGTTCATGCGCGACGATCCCGAGCAAATCGGACAGAACCCGTACGGCGCAACCGCGGCCACGCCGACGCAGGCCGTCACGGGCAATCCGTTCAATGTGGCGGTTCAGGCCCTCTTCGACGGCGCGCGGACGGCCGACTTCTGGCTCCTGGCGGGCAGCTTCGCCATCTGTGGCGCCACCACTTCTGGGCTCGTCCGTGTTCACCTGATCCCGTTCTCGGTCGACCACGGGCTGGCGGAAGTGACCGCGGCCGGCATGCTGGCGACCATGGGCATGTTCGACATGGTCGGGACGACGGTCTCGGGTTGGCTGTCCGACCGGGTCGACCCTCGCAAACTGCTGACCTGGTACTACACCTTGCGCGGGCTAGCACTCTTTTTCCTGCCGGCTGCCTTCGATGCGGGCGTACCCGCGCTTGCGGCATTCGTGATCTTCTACGGCCTCGATTGGGTGGCTACCGTGCCGCCAACCGTGAAGCTCGTGAGCGAACGGTTCGGCAAAGAACGTATCGGGCCGGTCTTCGGTTGGATCTTCGCCGCGCACCAGTTAGGCGGATCGGTGGCTGCTTTCGGCGCGGGCGCGGTTCACACGTGGCTCGGCGACTATCTGGTCGCCTTCATGACGGCCGGGGCACTGTGCCTGCTCGCGGCCGGCATGGTCATCGCCATTGGCGGTCGGCGGCTCAGGCCGGCCAGGCGGCTAGAGCAACAGCTGGCCTAGGCGCGACGCGACAACGCCGTCGTCGTCCGGTCGCAGGGTGACGGGATTTACGAGCACGGCCCTGTCGCCATCGCGACCGACCGCGATCGCGGGAGTTCCCGTCCACAGTCCATCAACGACTTGCTGGACGTTCTGACGCGCTGAGCCCGCGTCGATATCGACGCGCAGCACCCGCGGGCCGGGCCCGTCAGCCTTCTGAATGCTCAACGACACGCCGGGAGCGCCGCGCAGCTCGCTCGCCATTGCGTCTAGCCGACGCTCATACCCGGCGATCCGCGCGTCGTGATCCGTCTCGAGCCATTCCTGCAGAGCGGTAACCACAGCCACGATCGTCTGGCGATCGACTTTGAGGGGTCGGCCGAAACTCTTCTCCCAATCGCTGGTTTCGAAGGCGATGAACCCGTTGTGCACGGCCGCGTCCACGAGCTCTTTGCGCCCGCACAGAATCCCTGACGCGTTCAACGCGCCGAGATATTTCGCGCCGAAGGCGATCAGGTCCGCACCACGGCGGGGATAGCTCTTGAACAATTCGATCGGATAGATACGCCCCGCCGCATCCACGAGCACGGGCACGTTTGCGGCATGAGCCACTCGTATGGTCTCGTCGAGGGACAACGTACCCGGTGCGCCTTCGAGATGCGCGGGATACAGCACGCAGGCGATTTTGTCGCCACCGAGCGATGCGGCAAGCTCCGAGGGTGCAACTTCGCGCAAATGCGCGCCGCTCACGGTGACCGCGCGCTCGTAGTGGTAACGGTGGCCGGTCTGAATCAACACCGTGTCTTTGAGTCCACGCGTGTCAGGCAGCTGGGCGACCTTGTCGGGGTCGCCGCGCGTGATGCAGGCGGCCGTGCCAAGTGTCAGTGCGGCGGCGGCGCCAGGCGTTACGTACGCCGCCTCCGCTCCCAGCAGCTCCGCGATGACGACCCCCGAACGCTCGAGCAGTTGCTGCATATCCACGTAGTACTGCTCGGAATCCAGCATCGCCTGGTGCACGCGTGCGGATGGAGTTGAGCCACCAAGGACGGTGTTGTTGCCACGCGCATTGATGATTGGTCGTGCGCCGAGCTGCTCGAAGACGCCTCTTGCCGCGGCTGTCGCTGACATGGCGCAACTCTACTCGTAGACGACGTGGTCTGTCGTGTTGGCGCGGACCCAGTCCCAATCCACGGGTGCACCGAGGCCGGGTCCGGTGGGCACGGGCACGTGCCCGCGTGCGTCCACGGATTCCAGCTCGTCCGAATAGTCGCATGCATACACGGTCGGCTTCGTCCGCTTCAGGCGCGGATGCAACAGCCCGAGCTCGTAGTAGTTGGTGTTGCGCACCGCGGCCATGCAGTGTCGATGCGCGGGGCCTGGCGCGTGGATTTCAACGTCCAGCCCGAAGCCTTCGGCGGAATGTGCGATTTTCATCAGCCCGGTGATGCCGCCGTCGTAGTCGGCGTCAGCGCGAACGAAGTCCGTGCCGTCCGAGACGATGTTGTCGACGTGCAGCTCGTGTCCTCGAATGTGCTCGCCGATCAGGATCGGCGTCTTGATGATCTGGCGCAGCTTACGGTGACCGAACGCCGAGATCCCACCGTCCTTGTAGGGATCCTCGAGCCAGAAGTAACGCGCCTCGTCACAGGCGAGCCCGACTTTGAGCGTGTCGCCCCAGCTGTTGTACTCGCACGCCGGGTCGATCATGAGATCCATAGCTGGCCCGACCCCCTTGCGAGAGGCCAGTACGGTCGCCACCTCGCGTTGGATCGGACCGTTGCCCCAGCCATGGATTTTGAACGCCGGGTAGCCGATCTCCTTACACTGAACAGCAAACTCGGCGAAGGCCTCGGGTGTGCTCAGGCCGCCGTTGTCGTCGCCGTGGTACGTACTCGCATACGCAGGCAGGCTCGTCCGAAAGCCGCCGAGCAGTTGTGACACCGGCGCGTTGTACAGCTTGCCCGCGATGTCCCACAGACAAATGTCGACGGGGCCAATCCCCATGCGGTCATGTTTTCTCAGGCCACGCTTGAGGTCGTTGTAAATGCGTTCGCGCTGCAGCGGGTCCTTACCCAGCAGGTAGCCGGCGCACATTCCGACTTCGGCATAGGACGCAGCGTTGCCGCCGACGTATTCGCCACAGATGCCAGCATCGGTGTCGATCGCCATGACGTAACCCGTGTGCCGCAAGCAATTGCCTGCCTGGTAGACCTGGTTGAAGCCGGCGTAGTCGACGCCCATGTCCGGGATCTCGTAAGTGAAGCGGTGGACAGTAACGCGAGTGATACGCAGCGCACGCGACATGTGGCCAGCGTACTCCGCGAACGCTCCCGGGGCGGGGCTTGCGGACGACTTTCACGCCACCGGAGCGCCGCGAACTGTCCTTGCTATGGTTCAAGGTCATATGCATATGCCCGATCCGCGGCGTCTTCTTCGCGGCAGCGCCCCGCTAGCGCTTGCCATGCTCCTGATCGTCGCGCCCCAGGCTTCTGCGCAGACCCCATCGACAACAGCTGCCCCGAATGGCTGGGGCTACGGCTTCCAGGTCCAGATGTGGCATTTCGACAGCAGCTCGAAAGAGCACGTCGTCAGCGACGTCAAGCAGGCCGGTTTCAACTGGATGACCCATCAGGTCGAATGGCAGGCGGTCGAGACCGCGCCCGGTGAGTACGAGTGGTCCGAGCTCGACGGCATCGTCTCGAACGGTTTCACGGCTGGACTGAACATCATGCTCAGCGTGGCGCACGCGCCCGTCTTCTATCGCAGCCCGACGAGCGGCCTCATGCCGGCCGATCCGACCACGTTCAACACGTTTATGCAGGCGCTGGCCACGCGCTACGCAGGCCAGGTGCAGGCGTACGAGGTGTGGAACGAACAGAACCTCGCCCGCGAAGCAGGTGACGGCAACGTGGACCCGTCCACGTACCTGCCGCTCATGGAGGCGGGCGCGACTGGTGTCAGAGCAGGTGATCCGAGCGCCAGGGTCCTGCTCGGTGCGCCCAGCCCGACCGGCGCCAACATCCCAGGCGAGTCGATGGACGACCTGAGCTACTTGACTCAGCTCTACGCGATCAACAATGGCGAAGTCGCTCAGTACTTCGACGTGCTCTCCGCCCACCCGAGCGGATTCTCAAATCCTCCCGACTGCACACCTGACACCCCGCAGTGCAGCTTCTCAGGCAGCTGGAACGACGACCCGAGCTTCTTCGCCCTCTACCGGGTTGGCCAGTACTACAACCTGATGCAGTCGGTCGGCGACGGTGGCAAGCAGATCTGGCTCACCGAGTTCGGCTATTGTTCGAATCAGTCGCCGCCGCCAGGCTACGAGTACTGCAAGTACATCACCGAGGACCAACAGGCGCTGTTCTTGCAGCAGGCGTATCAGTTGGCACGCAATACCCCGTACATCGGCGCGATGTTCGCGTGGAACCTCAACTTCCAGCTAGCGGTCCCGCAAACGGATGAGAAGTGGGGCTTCGGCATCATCCGTAGCGACTGGAGCGCTCGCCCGGCATACGGTCGACTGCTGGGCATGCCGAAGCCCTGAGTTGGGAGGCCTGCATGGCACACACAGAGCACTCGTCACACGAAACGCATACGCACGGACCCGCGTGCGGACACGCGTCTGTCCAGCACGGCAGTCACACCGACTACCTGCACGATGGTCACGCGCACCAGCAGCACGAGTCACACTGGGACGAGTGCGAGACTGATATCGCCTCGCGACACGGAGAGCACGCGTCGCACGAGTCGCACAGCCACGGCTCCGAGTGTGGCCACGAATCGGTGCGCCACGGAGACCACGTGGATTACGTGCACGACGGTCATCGCCACGCCGCGCACGGCAGCGGCTGGGACGAGCACTGAAGACGCCGACTTCCTGGGCTGGCGGCCGCTCGTCGAGCCAGGACGATCAACTTGCAAGTTGAACAATCTGGACGCGATACCGCCAGCCCGCGCGTGACGCCCGCGGTGGCCAGGAAAGGTCTTTGTGATCAGACGCTGGCCGCCGCTCGAGGAGCCAGTCTAGGCTGAGCGGTGGCCGCGTGCGATCGCCATCAGGTCGTCGGCCATTGACTCGACGGTGAACATCGGTTCCCAACCGAGATCCTCCTCGGCGGCGGCGATCGAGAGGTCCCACGCCGCCGAGATCTTCGACACGGGTCCGAGCAGCGGGTCCGTGGCAAACGTCGGCTGATAGTCAGGCACGCGCGCCCGCGCGATACGCACGAGTTCGGACGCCGTCGCCAGTCCGGTTGACAGGTGATAGATGCGCCGCGGCGCCGAGTCAGCCAGCGCCAGAGATGCGAGGCCGCGGGCGGCGTCGCGCGCATACAGCACGGGCGTACCCGCGCCCGGGTCGACGTCGATCGCGTATGGCTCCCCCAGCGCCGCCTTCTCCAGAATGAGCGACGTGTACATCGTCGCCGACCCGGATCCCGCGACCCGCGAGGGTCCGACGATCGCTGCCATGCGCGCCGCCCGAAAATCCAGTCCCCAGCGCCGCGTGTAATACAGGCCGAGCGATTCCGACATGATCTTCGACTGGCCGTACCACGTCAGCGGCTCCGTCGGGGTGCGACCCTCGATCATTGGCTGGGAAACGTCGGGACCGTAAACCGAGATCGTGCTCGCAAAGACGAACACCCGCACCTGAGCCAGCTGCGCGGCCTCGAGCATGTTCGCGGTACCACCGAGATTGACGCGCATGCACGCCGCCGGATCGCGCTCGCATCCCATCGTCACGATGCCAGCCAGATGAATGATGGCCTCGAGTGGCCGCTGGGTGAGGATCGCTTGCATGCGCTCGGCGTCGGTCACATCCGCCTGCACGAATGTCGCCCCGTCCGGCAGCGCCGGCGGCATGCCCGCGGGCGGCGACTGCAGATCGACCGCGACGACCTCCTGTCCGCGCTCGACCAGCTCGCTGGCGAGCCAGCGTCCGATATAGCCTGCCCCGCCCGTGACCAGCACCGCCATCGGGGCCGATCCTACACTGTCATCATGGTGGAGACGCCGACACGCCAGGATCTCCTGGAGCGATTGACCGAACAGACCCGCATCTACCGCCGGAATACGTGGCGCACCCTTCTCGCCGGCGGCAGCGGACACATGGGCGGCTCGCTCTCGGCGGCCGAGCTACTGGTCACCCTGTACTTCCATACGCTGCGCTACGAGCTCGGCGACCCACGGTGGCCTGACCGTGACCGCTTCGTCCTTTCGAAAGGGCACGCCAACGCAGGCTACGTGGCACTGCTCGCTCAGGCGGGCTTCATCCCGGACTCGCTGCTCGACACCTTCAACCAGCTCAATTCGCCGCTCGGCATGCATCCCAACATGAAGGTGCCTGGTGTGGAGATGAACACGGGCGCCCTCGGCCACGGTCTCGCGGTCGGCGTCGGCATGGCCCTGGGCGCACGGATGACGCACAAGGACTACCGCACGTTCGTCATGCTCGGCGACGGTGAGCTGCATGAAGGCTC
>JAFAPL010000183.1 GCA_019247135.1 Chloroflexota bacterium
AGCCTGCTCAGCGCGGCTGGAGCTCGCCGTCCACGTACACGTCCACCTTCTCGTCGTAGAACGACAGCAGGTTCTGAATCTTCGCGCTCTCGGGCGTCGGGAACGGATAGCTCCACACGACATCGCGGTACACCCGCTCGCCGATCCTGGCCGACCAGTACACCGCGTTGCCTTTGTACGGACATGCCGAATGCATCTCGGTCGGCTCTAGCAGGTCCATGCGCACGTCCAGCTTCGGCAGGTAGTAGCGCGTACGGATACCGGTCTCGAACAGCAGGCGCGGCCGATGGCTGTCAGCAACCACATGGCCGTCGATCACGATCTGCACGTGACGTGAGCTGTTGAGCACGTCCACGCGATGGTGCGCATCGCGTGGATGGACAAAGACTTCTTCGTCCTCCTCGTACCAGGAGTCAAGCTTCTTCCAGTCGAACGCAACGTAGTCTTCCAACTCGCGTTCGGGCGCGTCGGCGAAACTGAAGGCGATGTCCTGCACGCCGTCGGAGTTCCAGTACTGCAGGTCGTCCTTGCATCCGCCGGCGGTCAGGTTGAGGCGCACATCGTCCCGCGGAAAGAAATACAGTGGGGTGCGCTTGAGGCCGTAGACGACCAGCACTCGCTTGCTGTCGACGACCGGCTCAGCATCCAAATAGCCGCGTACCCACTTCGCGGACGGCTCCACCCGAATGGACGTCTGGGTTGCTGTCATATTTCTATGGTGGAACCACGCTTGGCACGCCAAAATTTCCTTCGGCAGGCGAAGCTGGAACGAGGCACGGCATGCAGCTCGATCCGTTGCTCGAAGAAGTCCTCGCGGCGACAGGTGCTGTGGTGCTACTCGGCATCGCGCTGGCCGGGCTGTACTGGCTCGTCGTTGGCTCGCCGCCGACCATCGCGATCATCATCGGCGCGGCGATCGGGCTGGCCATGGGCATTCCGTTGCTGGCGCTGACTTCACCGCGCCGCCATCGCTAGAGGCCCGCCGGGTACGCTAAACACCATGTTTGCCCTTGTCGTGTCTGTCCGCGTCAAGCCAGAAAAACGTGACCAGTTCCTCGCCGTCATCGAGGACGACTCGATCTGCTCCGTGCGTGATGAGCCAGGCTGTCTCCGCTTCGACGTGCTCCAGGACAACGCCGACGAGAACCACTTCTTCTTCTATGAGGTCTATAAGGACGAGGCCGCGTTCCAGGCTCACGGCCAGACGCCGCACCTGGCGCGGTGGCGCAAGGCTTCAGAAGAAGTGCTCACCGAGCCGACTCAGGCAACGCGTACGACGATCCTGTTCCCGCGGGATTATCGTTAGACCCCGAAGAGTCGGGGAGGACTGATCAGATGCACACACCGTCGTACGTTCACGGCGCCGGCACGGTGCCACTGCTAGGGGAGACGATCGGCGAGAACTTGCGCCGCACCGTGGAGCGCGTGCCCGACGCGGAGGCGCTCGTCGTCCCACATCAGTCGTACCGCGCAACCTATCGCGAGCTGTGGGAGCAGACCGGGCTCGCCGCGCGCGGCCTGCTGGCGCGCGGCGTCCACAAAGGTGATCGTGTTGGCATCTGGTCGCCCAATCGGGCCGAGTGGGTGGTTCTGCAGTACTCGAGCGCGCGTATCGGCGCCATTCTCGTCAATATCAATCCGGCCTATCGCACGTCAGAATTGAGCTACGCCTTGCAGCAATCAGGCACGAGCCTGTTGCTGCTAGCGCGCGGGTTTCGTACGGCCAATTACGTGGCCATGCTGGATGAAGTGCGCCCGAGCTGCCCTGAGTTGCGCGATTCGATCGTTCTCGATGATCAGTGGGACGCATTGCTAGCAGACGCACAACACGTCCCTGCCGAGCAACTGAACGAGATCGAGGAATCGCTGCAATTCGATGATCCGATCAATATCCAGTACACATCCGGCACAACCGGGTTTCCAAAGGGCGCCACACTGTCGCATCACAACATTTTGAACAACGGCTTCTTTATCGGCGAAGCTCTGCGTTATTCAGAACGCGACCGTGTGTGCATTCCGGTGCCCTTCTACCACTGTTTCGGCATGGTGCTGGGCAATCTCGCGTGCACAACACACGGTGCTTGCATGGTTGTTCCAGGCGAGAGTTTCGACGCTCTGGCGGCAATGGAAACCGTGCAGAAGGAACGCTGCACGGCGCTGTACGGTGTACCCACCATGTTCATCGGCGAGCTCGATCATGCTCGCTTTTCGGAGTTCGACTTTTCGTCCCTCCGAACTGGCATCATGGCCGGCTCGCCCTGTCCCGTCGAGGTGATGAGGAGGGTCCAATCGCGCATGCACATGCCCGAGGTCACGATCTGCTACGGCATGACCGAGACCTCACCCGTATCAACGCAGAGCAGCACGGACGATCCGCTCGAAAAACGGGTGTCGACGGTCGGCCGAATCCATCCGCACGTCGAGATCAAGATCGTCGATCCGTCGACCGGTTACGTGGTGCCACGTGGCCAGCCTGGCGAGCTGTGCACACGCGGCTACGGCGTCATGCTCGGGTATTGGAACAACGCCGAGGCGACGCACGAAGCCATCGACGCGGCGCGCTGGATGCACACCGGCGACTTGGCGACCATGGACGACGCCGGCTACGTGAACATCGTCGGGCGTATCAAGGACATGATCATTCGCGGTGGCGAGAACATCTACCCGCGCGAGAT
>JAFAPL010000563.1 GCA_019247135.1 Chloroflexota bacterium
CCACGTGACGCCCCCGCGCTACACCTGCAGGCATGACCTTCCTCGCGCCGCTCTACTACACGCTCACGCTGCTGGTCCACTCGAGCAGGCGCTGCATGCCTTCCTCGATCTGGACCCGCGGCTCCCAGCCGAGGAGCTCGCGCGCCCGTGTAATGCCTGCCCGCGTATGGCGCGCATCGAACCCGCGTGGCGGAGTGTGCACGACCGGTCCACCAATCAATTCGGCGATGCGCTTGATGGTCACCTGGTTGCCGGCGCCCACGTTGATCGGCTCGCCCGCGCCGACCCGCTCGGACTCAGCGGCGAGCAGATTGGCGCGGACGATATCGCCCACCCACGTGAAGTCGCGCGTCTGCAGACCATCACCGTGGATGGTCAGCGGTTCCCCACGCCGCCGCTGGTCCAGGAAGATGCCGATCACCAGCCGATACGCGCCTTCGGTGACCTGGCGCGGTCCGTACACATTGAAGTACCGCAAACACACGGTTTCGAGGCCATAGGTTCGATGAAAGGTGCGCGCGTAAATCTCGCCCATCAACTTCTGACATGCATACGGGTGCAGCGGGTTCGGCGGCATGTCCTCGGTCAGAGGCAAGCTCGGCTGATCGCCATACACCGACGACGACGACGAGTAGACGACCCGCCGCACGCCGGCGTCGACGGCTGCTTTGAGCACACGCAGCGCACCGGTGACGTTGGTCGCATGCGTACCGACTGGATCCTCGATGGCGCGTGGTACCCGCGGCATTGCGGCTGTGTGGAAGACGACCTCGCGCCCGTGCAGTGCGGATGTGAGGCGCTCGGAGTCAGCGCTGACGTCGATGTCCTCAAACTGCGCGGCTGGATTGAGGTTGCGCCGATACCCGGTCGACAGGTTGTCGACCACCAGCACGTCCTCGCCCCGCTCGATCAGCGCATCCACGAGGTTTGAGCCGATGAAGCCCGCCCCGCCAACAACGGCAACACGTCGCCTCGGCGGCCGCTCCGCGGTGCTCATGCACGCACCTCCTGCAGCGCGCCAACTCGGCTGCGCCGATACGCGACAGCTGATTGGAACAGGTCGAGCGTCTGGGCTGCGACCACCGGCCAGGAGAAGCGTTCGGCTACGCGCCGCCGACCGCGCTCCACCAGTGAATGGCGCAGCTCGGCGTGCATGAGAACCTGACGGATCGCCTCCGCCAACGCTTCTGGATCCTGCTCCGGCACGACCAGGCCCGCGTCGCCAATGGTTTCGGGAACCGCGCCCGACGACGAGCCGACAACTGGTACGCCGGCTGCCATGGCTTCCACCAGCACGCGCCCGAATTGCTCGCGGTGCTCGGGCAAGATCGTCACCGATGGCAGGACGAGCAGATCCAGTCCACGCAGGAAACCCGGCACATCGGAGTACGCCAGCGGCGGCACAAGGCGTACATGCTGTCCGTCGACGCGCAGCCGAACGCGGCGCCGCTCCGGCCCATCGCCGGCGATCAGCAACGTCCAGGACTCCGGCAGGCGCTCGAAGGCGTCCAGCAGCACATCGACACCCTTGACCGGCTCCAGTCGACCGACAAACCCAACGCACGGTCCAGAAATGCGCTCGGGCCTTCGCGGTTCGGCCGAAGCAAAACGCTCCGAATCCACGCCCAACGGAATAGTCGCCACCGGTTGTTCGCCAAGTCCCTTGGCGCGCAGGATCGGCGCGACATCGCTGTTTGGCGCGTGCGCTCCATCGACGTGCTGCAGCACGATCCGCTCAATCGCGCGATATGGAAACCGCCACTCTCGATGCACGTTCACAGCCGAATACACCACCAGAGCTGCATTGCGCGCGAATAACGCACGCCCTGCCAGGGCCTGCAATGCGACGAAGGTGAACGGCTCCTCGACCAGGTCAATCACGTCCGGTTGCAGCGACCGAATCAGACGCCACAACGCGCGCACGTAGACGTGCCGCGTTCCGTTCGCGGTCCCCAGCGTTCGGCCGACCTGCCACTTCGCCGACCGCGCCACATCGATTCGGCGCCCCTCCTCGTACCACCACGGCGGAGTCAGCAAGGTCA
>JAFAPL010000685.1 GCA_019247135.1 Chloroflexota bacterium
CGACCTGGACGGCCAGGCGCGTCTTGCCCACGCCGCCCGGTCCGCACAGCGTGAGCAGACGCACGTCCGGACCACGCAAGAGTTGCTCGACGGCCTGCACGTCCTGCTCGCGCCCGAGCAGCCGGGTGAGGTAGCCGGGGAAGGCGGTGCGGAGCGACGCGCTGGTCGCTCCGCGCAACGTGGCCGCTGGCATCTCGTGGTTTTCTCCAAGTGGGAGAAAGCCGGCGGCGCTGAAGAGCGCCTGGCGCGCGCCATCGCCCAGGCCAAGCGTTTCGGCGAGACGGTTGAGCGTATGCAGACGCGGCGCGCGACTGACGCCACGCTCCAGATCGGACACGCCGCGCAGGCTCAGGCCCGCTCGCTCAGCCAACGCCTCCTGGGACAGTCCGGCCGCCTGCCGAAACCCCCGCAGCACGGCCCCGAAGGACTGCGCTCCGCGCGCAACCGTCACCGCTACGTCCTAATCCCCGGCCCGGCCAACGCGGCCGCCGCCCGGCGTCGGCAGCATAGCACGGCCCTCTGCACCCCGCCGTGGGCTTGCCGTGGGCAAGCCGTGGCCCAGGCGCGTAGCCGACCGACGGCCCGGCGCGCAGTCTGGGTCGATCCACATGCATCCACAAACGAACGCCGCGCCAACCATCGCGACGGGCTCGGTCGACTGCTGTGTCGTCGGGGGTGGCCCGGCTGGGGTTGTCCTGGCGCTGCTGCTGGCGCGCCAGGGAGTCGCGGTGCTGCTGCTCGAAGCCCAGACAGACTTCGACCGCGACTTCCGTGGCGACACCGTCCACGCCTCCACCGTGCAACTGCTGGAGCACCTCGGCCTTCTGGAGCGCCTGCTCGAACGCTCATATGCCGTGTCTGCGGACTTCCCGATCCACTTTCTGGACGGCACTATGTCACCTCTTGGCCAGGATCGGCGGCCCGCGGCCCGGCCGACCTACCGGGTGCCGCAGGCGGACCTGCTGGAGCTGCTGGCTGGCGAGGCCCAGCGCTACCCGTGGTTCCACCTGGTCATGGGGGCGCGCGTGGAGGCGCTCATCGAGCGCGACGGCGCGGTCACGGGTGTCCGCTATCGCGCGTCGGACGGCTGGCACACGATCTCCGCCCGCCTGGTGGTCGGCGCCGACGGCCGCTTCTCGAAACTCCGCCAGTTGGCGGGCCTGCGCCTGCTGACCACCGCTGAGCCCATGGATGTCCTGTGGCTGCGCCTGCCGCGCTGCCCTACCGACCCTGAGCGTGCGGCCGGCATCTACCTCGGTCCGGCCGGGGAAGGGCCCATGGTGATTTTCGAACGCGCCCACGAGTGGCAGATTGGGTATCTCTTCCCCAAGGGCAGTCTGCCGCGCTTGCGCGCGCAGGGCCTGGCGGCGCTCCGGGCGTCACTCACCGCCCGAGCAGCCTGGCTGGCCGACCGCGTTGAACTGCTCCAGGACTGGCGCCAGACCAACGTGCTGGTCGTGCAGGGCGGGCGGGTGCGGCGTTGGTACCGCCCAGGGTTGCTACTGATCGGCGACGCGGCCCACGTGATGTCACCGGTGGCGGGGGTTGGCATCAACTACGCCATCCAGGACGCGATCGTCGCCGCCAACCGGTTCGGGCCGCGCCTCCACCAGGGTCGGCTGCGGACGGCCGATCTGGCCGCTGTCCAGCGCCGGCGGGAGCTGCCCACCCGCCTGATGCAGCTGTTCCAGCGTCAGATGGCGCGCGGTGTCGGCGCCGGCGGACGGCCGCTGCCTGGCCCGCGCTGGCTCGCCCGAGGCTTCGATCTCTGGCCTGTGCGCGAGCTGCGGGATCGGTTGATCGCATTCGGCGGATTCTGGCCCGAGCGCGTCGAGCCGGCTGACGTTTCAGCTGCCTTTCAGCAATCCATCCGCGAGTCAACGCGCTCCTTCAGTTCGCGAAGGCTAGCGTGCGCAAACCATCCATCCAGGAGATCCGCATGACCACGACCTTCCAGCGAGTCCGCGAGCTCGCACCCACCATTCACCAGCGCAGCGCCGAGATCGAACACGCGCGCCGCCTTCCACCCGACCTGGTCGCCGAACTCGTCGCGGCCGGCTGTTTTCGCATGTCCTTGCCAGCCGAGTATGGCGGGGACGAACTCACATACAGCCAGTCAGGC
>JAFAPL010000425.1 GCA_019247135.1 Chloroflexota bacterium
CGCAAGGAGACGCAGTATCCGCAGGGTGGCTGGCCGGCTGCTCCGAACGGCGCCGCTGGCGGCCAGCTGCTCGTTACCCAGACCACCTACGACCCGAACAGCAACCGCGCGACTCTGGTCGATCCGCTGGGCCAGACCACCAGCTTCGGACACGACGCGCTCAATCGCCTGATCGGCATTAGCTACAGCGACGGCACGACCCCGAACGTCAGCTACGCCTACGACGCCGACGGCAACCGCTCGAGCATGCAGGATGGCACCGGCCAGACCACCTACAGCTACGACGAGCTGGATCGGCTGCTGAGCGTGACGAGCCCCGGTTCGCAGACGGTCGGCTATCGCTACGACCTGGATGGCAACCGCCGCCAACTGATCTACCCGGACGGTAGCAGCGTGGCGTATGCCTACGACCAGGCCAGCCGCATGCAGACGATGACCGACTGGTCCAAGCGGCTGACGAGCTATGCGTACACACCGGATGGCCTGCTGTAGCAGCTGACCGCGCCCAACAACACGGTCGCCCAGTTCACGTACGACAATGCGCGGCGGCTCACCGACGTGTGGAACCAGGGGCCAATCTCGAGCGGCAGCAGCACCCTGGGCACGGTCAGCCGCCATACGTACACCCTGGACGCCGTTGGCAATCGCACCCAGGTCGACGAGGTGCTCCCGCATCTGGGCGCACCGGCACCGATGGCGCTGGATCCAGGGACTGACCCGGTGCTCCTGGCGCGCGATCCGAAGATGGCTATGGACGCCGAGTTGGGACTCGATCCGCCCAGCGCGGATCTTTCGGCTGCCGCAGTTGGCGAGGCGCAGGCGCTCCCGCCAGCAACGCCGTCCGCGACGTCGAGCCCAGTACCAACGACATCGGCCACTCCGACAGCGGGTGCCACAGCGAGCACGACCTCCGCGGCGCCCGCGAACCTCACGCCCGCTGCGACGCCGATCGGCACATCCACCACGAGCACCAGCTCGGCTGGTACGTCAACGCGGTCCAGCCCGATCCCAACGGGTTCTCAGACGCTGGTTCCGACGATCACGCCGACCAGCAGCTCTACGTCAGCAACTCCGGTGCCGAGCGTTACGGTGATCGCAACACCAGGCGTTGTAAGCGTCGCTACGCTGGCGCCGCGCAAGTGGACCGCTCCCGCGCTGCCGCGCGGCTTCAATACCAACGCCAAGGATCTGGTGAGCGTACCGCCGGTGGACCCAGGCGCGCCGCTGGTGCCACCGTCGCACGCGCCGAAGACGACCTCCAGCGCCCAGACCGCTTCCGCCGCCGCACTGGCATCACCGTCACCCACGCCAGCGGAAGCCAATACCTGGGCATGGGGTGACGACTACTCGGGACAGCTGGGCGATGGAACCACCAGCAACCGCGGCGCGCCGCACCAGGTCAACGGCCTGAGCTCGGTGGTGCAGGTCGCCACTGGCTCAGTCGGCCACAGCCTGGCGGTAACCAATAGCGGGAGTGTGTGGGCGTGGGGACGGAGCTTCGAAGGCCAGCTCGGAGACGGCAACCGGGGCGCCCCGTGGGGTACGCCGGTGCAGGTGCTCGGCCCCGGAGGTTCGAGCACGCTGCGCGGCATCACCGCGGTCGCGGCCGGAGGCTACTTCAGCCTGGCGTTGAAGAATGACGGAACGGTATGGGCGTGGGGCTCCAACTGGGCCGGTCAGCTGGGCGACGGCAACAACGGCGATAGCGCCACACCAGTTCAGGTCTCGGGGCTCAGCAATGTCACCGCAATTGCCGCCGGTGACCTGTTCGGCGTGGCCGTGAAGAGTGACGGCACGGTGTGGGCCTGGGGGCACAACGACCACGGACAACTGAGCAATAACACGACCACCGATTCGAACGTTCCGGTACAGGTCCAGGGTCTACCCGGCGGCAAAGCGACGTCGATCTCCGCCGGCGGCGCGCACGCGCTGGCCGCGATGAGCGAAGGTGGCGTGTGGAGCTGGGGCGAAAACGGCGACGGACAGTTGGGCGACGGCAGCACCACCGACCGGCACACCGCCGTCCAGGCAGCGGTGCTCGGTTCCTCGACAGTATCGATGGTGGCGGCCGGCACCGCGCACAGTCTCGCGCTCAAGGGCGACGGGACGGTGTGGGCCTGGGGTCGCAACTGGAACGGCCAACTTGGCACGGGCACTCAGTCCAGCAGCACCGTGCCGGTGCAGACGCTGAATCTGAGCGGCATCGCGGCCATTAGCGGCGGCGCCTTCCAGAGCCTGGCCCGGACCAGCAGTGGCACCCTTTACAGCTGGGGCTGGAACGCCTACGGCCAGTTGGGCGACGGCACCCGTACCGATCAGCCAACCGCCGTCCAGGTGGCCGGGCTGGGCTCGGCGAGTGGTCTCGCGGCACATGGCTTCAACAGCCTGGCGCTGGTTGGTGGCGCGGTTTGGGCTTGGGGCGACGACTACTATGGCCAGGGCGGCGACGGCACCACGACTGACCACCGCAGCC
>JAFAPL010000689.1 GCA_019247135.1 Chloroflexota bacterium
GGGCGGAGGCTGCGGAGGCACGGAGCACGCCCGAGGCCGCCGCAAGCCATCGGGCGAGGCACGAGCCCGAGGCTGAGGACGCCGAGGGCGGAACCTGAGACCCGCATGGAGAGCACGACCCTCAGACGGACCGGCCCTTGTGGTCGCCGCGACGGCCATGAACTCCTGCCAGATAGTCTGGTGCCGGATGGGAGATGATGACGCGGCTAGTTGGCCGCTCGAGTACGCGGCTGCTGGCCGTCTCCTTGAGGATGGACACTTCGAGGACGCTGAGCGTGCTGCCCTGGACGCGCTGCGTGCAGCCGAAGCCGCGTTCGGCGAGGCTGATGAGCGAGTCGAGGCGAGCTTGACGCGCCTCTTGAACGTTCTTACCGCCCGCAACGAGTTCGAGTACTTCGACAATGCGGCCGAGATTTCTCGGCGCGCCATCCCAGTCCGTCAGCGCTTGCTCGGTCGGCACGAGGCACGGCTGGGCAGGAACCATCCAGATCTCGTCCCCGAACTCGTGCTGCTGGCCAGCGCGTTTATGGACGTCGGCGGCCACACTCAGGAGGCGGAAGCAGCCCTCGTCCGCGCGCAGATGCTGGCTGGTCAGGCGGGTAGCGAAGTCGCCCGCTCCTGGTCGGCCACGATCAATCGTTCCCTTGCCGATCTGTACATCGACACGGGGCGCGCGGCCGCCGCAGAGCCGTTACTGGTGCCCGTGGCCACTCGCCCGGCTGCCGATCCCGTAGACACCGAGCGCGAGTACGCGCGGAGCAGGCTGATCACGGCCTACCTTGCGCAGGGGCACCTCGACGATGCCATCCCGCTCTTCGAGCGGCGTGCCGCTGAGATGCCCCTGTTGGCCTGGCAAGAATGGCACCGCCTCGCACGCGAGCTGCAATCCTACGACCGTTTGGCCGAGGCCGAGGCGACGTATCGTCGGGCGCTGGCTGCTGCGGACGCAGAGCGCGCCCACTGGCTGGCCCGGTGCGCGGCCTGGGCGGCCGCCGGAACAGAGGCCCAGGCGGTGCGTACGCTCTGCGGGCTGGCATCCGTGTTGCATGCGCGGGGTCGCACGGACGAGGCGGATGCCACGTACGGCGAAGCGCTGGCCCGAGTCGAGCAGTTGCCAACCACTTGGGCACCTGGCGACACGGACCGTCAAGTCGAGCCGCCACCGTTAGGCCAGCGCGCCGTCGGGTATGTGCTGGAACGGTACGCGCGGTTCCTGCGCGCCGTGGGCCGCAAGGCCGAGGCAGCCTCGTTGCAGGCACGCTATGACGTGCTCGCCGCCGAAGTCATGGCGCAGTGGGATCGCTACTGGGCTACGCAGACGGATCGGTCCAGGCCGAAGGATGACGGGCTCGGACCGTTCTGATGGTCCGCACCCACGCGTGACCCTCGGGTCTGCCGCCAGGCTCCGCCCCGCTTGGTGAGCCCGAGATCAACCGCAGGCGTCTACTCCGGCAGTGGTGGGTCGAACGTCTCGGGGTGATAGCAGCCAGTCGCTGGATCCAGGAGCCATCGGCCAGCACGCGCGCCGGAGAAGACGAGCGCGCCGAAGGCCGGGTAGCGCTCCATGATCCAGGCCAGGTTGGGCAACCGGACGCTCGACGGATCGTCGAGTTCGGCTTCCGACTCATCGCCGACGAGCAGCTGCCAGCCTGATGACTGATGCCCGTCAGCACGGGGCGGGAGATGTTCGTCCTCGGGATCGTGGCAGACCAAGCCGGGCTGGAGTGCCTCGTCCTCGAGCAAACGTCGAGAGACGAAGGCGAGCTGGTGTTCGTACGGCACCCAGCGTGGATCGCTGATGGTGATGACGTGCTCTGGCCCGAAGCTGACCAGGTCGCCGGCCTGGAGATCCTGGATGGCCATCGGCTGATTGGTCAGCACGCCGACGTAGCGATCAGCCCCCACCTCGGCGACGTCGAGCCACATGCGTTCGGCGCGCGGCTGGTCCGGCGCGGGGTCGACCAGGAAGAACAGCAACCTGACGTGGTCACCCGCCTTCAGCGTCTCCCGCTCGG
>JAFAPL010000740.1 GCA_019247135.1 Chloroflexota bacterium
TAAAGGCCGCTACGTGCTTCTGCGCCAGTCGCGAAACGCCTGCAGGAGTACGGATTCCGACTCCGGCGTCAGGTCGTCGACGGTGAGCGTGCCCGTGATGCGAATCGTCACATGCAACTGCTCGACGTACGCGGTGCAGCCGTCGCACGCAGCGAGGTGCGCCTCGAATGCGCGCACGTGGCGCTCGTCGAGCGCGCCCTCGAAATAGTCCGTCACGAGCTCCACGAGCTCCTGGCACGGCAAGTCGTCGGTATCGGACACGGTAGTTCTGGTCAGATCCTACTCTACGCCGCGGCCGGCTCGCCCAGCGGGACCTCCTGCTCCGCCACCATCAGCATGTTTTGACCATAATGAACAGTCTCGGCAACGGCCCGAGGCGTTACACCATCTTCTGGACTCACACGAGCGATCATCGGCCCGATGCATGCCCCATCTCGCCGGCAGCTCCAGCGGCGTGCTCGTCGCGATGCCGCGCTGATAGAGCTCGGCATGAGTCAGCATGCGGAGTCTGCCGGTGGAGAGTGGGATCCGAAGCGAATGCCTGGAGAAAATCGTCCGCATCCAGAATCGTGAAGTCGCGCAGGCCATACTCGCGATCCTCTATCGGGGCCGCGGCAAGCTGTTCCACGCTCGGTACGTAATTGCTGATGCCCTCATTGTTTGCGTCGCTCGATTGCGCGGAGAGAGTCCGCTGCGGTCCAGAGCGCCGCGCCGATCAGCGCAAGGTCCTTCATCAGCAATCCCGACCAGGACCAGGAACACAACGAGGCTGGAGCGCAAGATCGCCCGCGGACGGCGTGGCTGGCTGTCTGCCTGGCATCCACCGCTTCCGAGAGCACGTTCGCCGCGTGACCGAAGCGCTCGCCAGCCAGCGGCCACTGCCCCAGGCCGATCTGCAGGCGCTTGAAGCTGCGCTATCCGCTCCGACTGGCAACTTGACGCTGGTGGGGAACACCAACGCCGCAGAACCTCACCTGGGCTACGCGACCGACGCGGCCAGTTCCGCCGTGCTCAGTCTGCAGATCGCCCTTTCGGTGGCCGTATTCCTCCCCACTGCGCAACGCAAGCCTTCCGTGGTCGTCAAAAGAAAGGTGTTCTACGTGGCCGATGATTCCAGTGCGAAAATCCAGAGCTCGGGCATCCCGGTGCGGGATATCCTGTGGCTCGATCAGGACGATCGGGATTCGAGGCCGACCTAGTGGTGCGCGATGCGCCGATGTCGAAGCAAAACCGCGGCCTGTGGCACCACTCTGACTTCCTGAAGCTCTGGGCTGGCCAGACCATCTCGACTCTCGGCTCGGGCGTGACGGAGAGTGCGCTGCCACTCACGGCGGTCCTGGTGCTGGGGGCAGAGGCCAGCGACATGGGCTGGTTGCTTGCGGCGGAGTCCGCTCCGGTACTCCTGGTTGGCATGTTCGCCGGCGTGTGGGTGGACCGGGTTCCGCGGCGTCGACTGCTCATCGGCGCTGACCTCGGACGTGCGGGGCTGCTGGTGTGTATTCCACTTGTTGCAGTCCTGGGTGCTTTGCGTATCGAGCATCTATACGTGGTGGCTTTGGCCACCGGCCTCCTGACCGTGGTGTTCGAGATCGCCTATCGCTCGTTTGTCCCGGACCTGGTAGGTCCGGAAAACGTCCTGGAGGCGAATAGTCGAGTGGCGAGCGTCGAAGCGGTGGCGGAAATCACAACACCGGGGTTGACCGGAGCCCTGGTTCAGGTAATTCCGCCACCCGCGGCCATTTTGCTCGACGCCGCGTCGTTCATTGCCTCCGCAGGCTGTGCGGCTGTCATCCGACACGTCGACGTACCACGCCCGAGGGTCGACCACCCGACAGCGATGTTCAGGGAGATCGCAGACGGCCTGCGGGCCGTGAGAAGTAGCGAGCTGCTGAGTACGCTGGCTATCTGGGAAGCAGTGCGAAGCTTCTTCGGCATGTTCATCGGTGCGCTGTACGTGCTCTTCGGCCTGCGAGAGCTGGGACTCAGTCCACTGCTGGTCGGACTCAGCGTCGGTGTCGGGGGAATCAGCAACCTGGTGGGCACGCTGCTGGTCGAACGCATCACGCGACGCCTTGGCGGTGCCGGCGTGACGATGGTCACGGCGATGCTGGTTGGCAGCATTACACCATTTGTGATTGCCCTGGCTGCGTCGGGTCCAGTGCCCGGATTCCTTGCGCTGGTGGCGGCACAGTCGCTGGATATCATCCACCCGCTCTACAGTGTCAACGCGCTCACGCTGCGACAGGTCACCACTCCGCCGCACTTGCTGGGTCGAGTGAACGCGACCTTGCATG
>JAFAPL010000797.1 GCA_019247135.1 Chloroflexota bacterium
TACGTGGAGAAGTACTCGAGGTCTTCAAGAGCAGCGGCACCACCGCAGGCAGTGCACCGCAGCCGCATGCCGGGCAGATAGGCGACGACCGCCGCGTCCGGTGCGTTGGCACGATATGCGAAAAAGGAAGGTCGCTCGACCAGCGTCCGCGGGCTGCCCACAAAGTGGTCGCGAGCACCGAGAAGGCGTCCGACGAGACGCGCGCACATCACGCAGCGCACATCCCCGCGTACCCAATCGCGCCGGGTGCGCCGCGTGTTCTTGTGTGCGTCTCGATGTTGGCAACTGAATCGCTGTACGTTGTTGCACTGACGCATGTCTGTCACCCCCGCCTCAAAGTCGAATCTGACCTGGCAGGAGCGTAGCTATGCAGACGCGATCGAGACCTTGACGAATACGGTGTGCGCCTGAACGGAACCTGTACAGGTTACGGCGCGCTCGTCACGTAGACTGCGTTGTCCCACGGCTTCCCGGTCTGCTGGAGGTAGCGCTGCTCGTCAGCCTGGCGAGCCTGCCGATGCGCTGGATCGGGATCGTTCGGTCCACCCGCCCCGGCTAGCGCGTGCGACGGGTCCGGATCGAAAGGGCCGCCAACCGCAAACCCGGCCGCCTGTACGGCAACGGGCGCGGCGGGCTTCGCCAGCGCCGGGGGTTGAAACGCCGCCACGATCGACTGGGCCGACGCGGCGGGCTCAGGAGTGCCGAGTAACGGCCACTGGTAGGCGCTCAGCAAGCTCAGCTTCGCGGAATCAACGGTCGTCCAGTCGTCTTCCAGAATTCCCCCGGTGTCGGAGGAATTCGGATTCCAGCACCAGTAGGTGTAGTCGAAGTTGTTCGCCTGCAGGTACTTGACGAGCATCCGTTGCCAGGTGCCCTCGGCGTCGTTGCCGATCGAGCGCCCACCAAACTCACCAATCAGGACTGGGGCGATTCCGTTCAATTTCAAATATGCCCAGTGGGACTGCCACACGTCCGGCAAGTTGCTGGGGAAACCTGGCGAGTTGAACCAGGGCTGGGTGTTGACGCCGGGGCCGTAGTCGTGCGCCTCGTAGACCAATTTGTTGGGAACTGACAGCTCCACCGGATACTGGCCTGCTAACGCCAGGTTCCCACCCCACCAGTACCAATCGTTGGCCTGATGCTCGATGCCTTCGACGAAGATGAGCCAGTCGGGGTTGGCCTGCAGCACCGCATCGCCGGCCTTCTCGGCCGCGGCGCGCCAGTCGGTCTGTGGGTTGCCATCACCCCACGTGGCTGAACCGTGCGGCTCGTTGTCGAGGTCTGCCCCAATCACCGTCGGATTTCCGCGGTAGCGGTTGGCCAGCATGACCCAATCGTCGATCCACTTTTGCTCGGGCACGTGATCCGTGTACCAGAGAGTCGATTGCGCCTGCGCGTCGGGCCGATGTCGATCGAGAATGACCTTGAGTCCCCGCTCGCCCGCCCGTTCGATCACCTGGTCCATGATCTGCAACCCGCTCAGTCCTTGCAGGTCCGGATTTTTTTGAAAGTCGATGCCATTCGGCATGCTGCTCGGGTCGAACAACTGGTCGCTGTAGGGCAGACGAATAGTGTTGAACCCCGATTGAGCGATCTGGTCCAGCATGTCGTTGAGGCCGCGGGCCCACAATCCTTGAGGCGCGAACGTTCCGGTCTCGAGTCCAAACCAGTTAACACCCGTGATGTGCACAACGCGGCCGTCGGCATCGACGATGTTTCCGCCCTCAGTGTTGAGCGGCCCGCTGCCGAGTGGTGGTGCCGGCGCGGCCATGGGCGGGCCACTCGGCGTGTCGGTAGTCGGCGTGTCAGTGATCCGTGGGTCGGCTTGAACGAGTGACGCCGTCGTCCGAGGCTGTACCTCGAGAAACGGGCGGCTCATCACCAGAGCCAGGCCAGCAACGAGTGTGAAGCCGACGAGCCTGCGTACCCTGTGCATGTGTCTTCCTCCAAGTTCCATGACCACCGATTGACCACTGCCTGACGCAATTCATACCCGGCGCCGGTCACCTATGAGTCATCTGGCGGTCACGCGCGCCGAGTAAAGGAATTTGCAAGCTTTCGGCACCGCGAGCACAGGTCGGTGCACCCGTTCAGGATGCGTTCAGGCGGCGGGCTCGGCTGGTCAGGCCGCAGCCGTTTGAGACCGCCCTTACTACGAGGGTGCGCATCGGATTGGCGGTCATTCTGGCGTTAGTTGCAGGTCTGTCGGGCCAGCACCTCAGCGTCGCCGCGGCTTCAACAGATGGCCTGCACGTTGCCGGCAACAGACTGATAGATGATCACGGAGTTCCCGTCAGGCTGCTCGGCGTAAATCGCTCGGGCACTGAATACGCCTGCATTCGGGGTTGGGGGATTTTCGAAGGTCCCGCAGACTCCGCCTCAGTAACGGCGATGCGTGCCTGGTACGTGAATGCGGTGCGGATCGGGCTCAACGAAGACTGCTGGTTGGGGATCAATGGAGTACCCGAGCAATTTGCTGGGGCCGCATATCAGCACGCAATTGGCGATTATGTCGATGCAGTGACGAGGGCAGGCATGTACGCCATTGTCGACCTGCACTGGAGCGCGCCTGGTCAGGCCGGGGCAACTTCTTTGCGGCCCATGGCGGATCTCGATCATTCGGTGGACTTCTGGCGCTCAGTCGCAAACACCTTCGCCGACAACCCGAACGTGCTCTTCGACGCATTCAACGAGCCCTTTGACGTCGGCTGGGATTGCTGGCGCGATGGTTGCGTTTACCCTGGAGGTCCGGATACAGGACCGTGGCACACCGTCGGGATGCAGACACTTGTCGACACGATTCGGGCCACCGGAGCGACGCAGCCGATTCTTCTCGGAGGACTGCATTTCTCCAACGACGTCACTGGCTGGGCTGACCATGTGCCCGACGATCCGCGTCACCAGCTTGTCGCGTCAGTCCACGTCTATCCGTTCAACCCGTGCGCCGCGCCCGATTGCTGGCAGGATGACATCGCGCCGCTCGCCGCGTCGGTGCCCGTCGTCGTCGGCGAGGTCGGCCCGGATTGGGCGCCGCCGTACAGTGATGCGATGGCAAACGATCTCATGCGCTGGGCCGACCACCAGGACCTCGGCTACCTGGCGTGGACGTGGAATACCTGGGGTGGTGGCGACGCCCTCTTGACCAATCACACCGGCCAGACGACGACGTGGGGAAGTGATGTCAGACGTCACCTGACCCACCTGGCCGTCCCCCGGCTGGACGTCGTCGAGCAGGCGAACGCCGCCTACGCGGCCGGAGATATCCGACGCGCGGGGGAGCTCTACGATCAGGCTGCCGAAAGTTCGTCCGATACAGAGTCGCAGGTTGATGCCGCAACCATCACCGGATTGGCGCGCTTTCGAGCCGTGCTCGCGTGGACGCTGATTGGCGACGAAGACCGCGCGTCGCAGGAACTGCGCTCAATGGCCGCGCGTGATCCGGGCGCTGCCCTGACACGCCTGGCAGCTCAATTCTGGGATGGCTACGGCATGACCGGCAGTGTTGCGTCTGCCTGCGCACAGCTCGCGCCCGATGTCGACTCTCAGGCTGGGGAAGTGCTGACAAGGCTGCGTTCACTCGGGATGGAACTCCAGCACGACCAGCTATGCGTCCTTCCGAGTGCCGAGCGCTGATCGCGCGAGCGGTGCTCAATGCTCAAAGATACTCGTGCTGGCGCGCCCAGCCTGTCAGCTCCGATCGAAACTGTGGATGCGCGATCTCA
Organism: Chloroflexota bacterium; assembly: GCA_019247135.1. The sequence goes on from JAFAPL010000797.1 coordinate 3,723, forward strand.
ATCAACGCTCGCGCCCGCTCGCGGATACTCTTGCCGTGCAGGAAGGCGAGGCCATATTCAGTGACGATGTACTGCACGTGTGCCCGCGTCGTGGTGACGCCCGCTCCCTCCAACAGGGTTGGCACGATCCGCGACACCGAACCGCGTTTCGCCGTGGACGGCAGGGCGATGATGGCCTTGCCACCTGGTGAGAGGGCCGCGCCACGCATGAAGTCCATTTGACCGCCGACACCACTGAAGAACCGTGTTCCGATCGAGTCCGCGCACACTTGCCCCGTCAGGTCCACCTGGATGGCGGAATTGATCGCGGTCATGCCCGCGTTGCGGCGGATCACCGACGTGTCATTGGTGTAGTCCACCGGGTGCATCTCTACCATCGGATTGTCGTCGACCCAGTCGTACAAACGTTGGCTGCCCATCAGAAATGTGGCGACGATCTTGCCTGGATGGAGGGTCTTGGCCCGTCCATTGACGACACCACTCAGCACAAGATCCAGCAGGCCATCGCTGAACATTTCGGTATGCACGCCGAGGTCGCGTTTGTCCCCCAGGGCGGCTAGCACCGCATTCGGGATGCCGCCGATCCCGAGTTGCAACGTGACGCCATCCTCGATCAGGCTAGCAACGTGGATGCCGATTTGTCGCTCGACTTCGCCTATTGGCTCCGGGTTGCTGGCGGGCAGCGGCTCATCAGCGCGGACCAGGAAATCCACTTGACTCAGGTGGAGAAAGCTGTCGCCCAGCGTGCGCGGCATCCGCGGGTTGACCTGGGCGATCACCAGCTTGGCGGATTCGGCGGCGGCTTTCGCAGCGTCGACCGAAGTACCAAGCGAGCAGTAGCCGTGGTGGTCCGCTGGGGACACGTGGAGCAAGGCCACGTCCAGCGGCAGCGCATCACTCGTGAACAGGTGTGGAATGTCGGAGAGAAAGACTGGCACGAAGTCCGCTCGCCCTTCGTTGACAGCCTGACGGGTATTGTCAGCGATAAACAGTGCGCGGTGTCGCAGATGACCAGCCATCGTCGGCGCGACGTGCGGCGCCGGGCCGTTGGCGTGCATGTGGACGATCTCAACGTCCACGAGCTGATCAGCGCGCGACGTCAGTGCACGTAGCAGGGCATGCGGGGTCGCCGCCGCGCCATGCAGGAACACACGATCGCCCGAGCGAACATGCGCCAGTGCCTCTTCAGCCGAGAGGTGCGCTGGCGGATGGCGGCGTCGCATGCTCCAGTATTGCCCGGTGCCGCTGGGACGACGGATGGCGCTTCCCCCGGCTGACCCGTACGCGAGCCGAACGGATGCCGCCTCACACGACGACATACTCGCCGCGCAGTTGGTTCCGCGACCGCGGCTCTGTTGTTCAGCATCCGATCAGGCTCCTACGTAGCTCCGTCCATGCGAATGCCCAACTGGCCGGCGGATGGTAACTCCGAATGGATGACCGCCTGGGCGTGGCGCTAAAGCCCGCGCTGACTAGAATCACTGAATGGCTTGACCCGCTGGCGTACGGTCGCAGCAACGGTCGCGACCTGCGTCTTGATCTGCTCCGCGGATTCGCCGTGCTCGCCATGCTCATCGACCATATCGGTGGGCAGTCACCCCTGTACGCGGTGAGCGGGGGTGACCAGTTTTTCACATCGGCTGCCGAAGGCTTTGTCGCAATCTCCGGCTTTCTCGTCGGCCACGTTTACCG
>JAFAPL010000853.1 GCA_019247135.1 Chloroflexota bacterium
GTCTCGCGCCGCGTCGACTCGCCTGGGCGCGCCCCGAGCCGCGTGCGGCCGAGTGGCGGCACGCCGCCGCGCCCGACTGGGCCGAGCTCGAGATCGAGCTGGGCTGGAACGGCCCGCAGACGGATACCGTCCGTTCCCCGGCGAGCTCGCACCCGGAGGCTCGCCCGTGAATCCGGCTTCAGTTCAACTGCGCCTGGATCTGGACTCGGTCGCCCACGACGTGGCCCGCTTCGGCTCAGGCGCGCGCGCTCATCAGCTGGCGGTCCTCGATGTCACCGGCGCCGACCAGTCGCTGGCGAGCGCAGATGACGCGCAGCAGGAGGAGCTGCTGGCCGGCCTCGCCCAGTTCCTCAACGCCCAGCTCAGCGAGTTGCAGGTACTGGTGCGGGCCGAGCCGGTCGACCTCAGCGACCACCTGGAGCGCATCCACCAGCAGGCGCTCGGGCTGCCCGAGGCGCTGGCCCGCCTGGCTTACGACTACGTTGCATTCGTCCGCACCCTGGCCCACCAGCGGACGTTGCTCGAGCGCGGCTGCTACGTCATCTTGCCAGTGCCCGACCAGGCGCCGCGCGCCGGCGGACTCGACGCCCTGCGCTGCCGACTCCGGCGCACCGCGCCGGCCGACGACCCGCTGGTCGAGGCGGACCTGGCGCGACAACTGGTGGCGCGCTGCGACCAGGTCACGCGCGACCTGGCCCGCTCGGGGCTACTGACCCGACGCCTGAGCGGCCTGGGGTACGCCCAACTGGCCCACCGCTGCTGGGCGCCCGAGCAGGCGCGTACCCAGCGCTTCCAACGCGAGATCAACGATTACACCACCCTGGTCGTCGGCGCCGACCGCCCACGCCGCCCAGCGGCACCGGTCGCCGCGGTGCGGCCGGCGGAGACGCGCAGCCCCGAGCCGCGGCGCGGCCTGTCCCGCGACGAGCACCTGCTGGCGCTGGGCGGCCGCACCCTGGCGGACCTGGTGGCACCGAGCGCGGTGGAGGTGGGCCAGGACCACTTGCGGCTCGACGGGCAGTACGCGCGCGTGCTCGCCCTGACTGCCTACCCGCGCACGGTCATCCCCGGCTGGCTGGCGCCGCTCGTCGAGAGCGATCTGCCGATTGAACTCAGCGTCCACGTGCGGCCACTCGACCCGGCCGCCATGGTCCGTGCTCTGGCCACCCACGTGGCCCGGCTGCAGGCCTCGCGGCTGGCCGCGCTGCGCGGCGAGCGGGTCGCCGATCCGGAGCAGGACATCGCCCTCGAGGACGCCGAGCGCCTGCGCGCCCAGCTGCAGCGGGGCGACGAGCGCGTCTTCTCTGTCAGCCTGTATGTGCTGGTGCGGGCCGCCTCGCCGCGTGCGCTCGACGACCTGACGCGGCGGGTCGAGAACCTGCTCGATGGCATGCTGGCCCACTCGCGCCGCCTGCGCTGGCAGCAGGAGCCCGGCTTTCGCAGCTGCCTGCCCGAGGGCCGCGACCAGGTGCTGGTCACTCGCAACCTGGACACCAGCGCGCTGGCCGCCACCCTGCCGTTCGTGGGCGCTCGCTGTCGATGGAGCGCGGCGTGCTGTACGGCATCTCCGCTCGCACCCAGTCGCCGATCATCGTCGATCCGTTCGACGACCGCTTCGACAATTACCACCTGGTGGTCGTGGCCCCGACCGGCTCGGGCAAGTCGTACTTCGTCAAACTGGACCTGCTGCGCAGCCTGCTCGGCGGCACCGACTACCTGGTCATCGACCCCGAGGACGAGTACCACCGCGTCGTCGATGACGTCGGCGGGCAGATGGTCCGCCTGGCACCGTCCTCGCGCGATCAGATCAACCCACTCGATCTGGTGCTGCCGGATGCGGAGGACGTCGGTGACGCGGCTGGCGCATTGGCCGAGGCGATCACCATCGTGGTCGGCCGGTTAGAGCTGCTTCTGTGCGCCGGCATGGGCCCGAACGGCGCGCCCGGGCTGCTGACGGTGGACGAGCGCGCGGTACTGGACCGGGCGCTGCACCAGACGTATGCCGCGGCCGGCATTACCCCGGACACCGCCAGCGACGGCCGCCCGGCGCCGCTGCTCGCCGACCTGCACGCCGTGCTCGCTCAGACCGATGGAGAGCTGGCTACCCGCCTGGCGCGGAGGCTGGAGCGGCACGCGCGGGCCGGCCTGTTCGCCGGCACCACCAACCTCGCACTCGACCGCTCGCTGGTGGTCTTCCAGATCCGCGACCTGCCCCAGGAGCTCTGGCCCCTGGCCATCCACTGGATCGGCGGCCGCATCTGGAACCTGGCCCGCCGCCAGCGCCGGTCGTGCCGGTCGTGGTCGCGGCGCATGCGCTTGGCGCCGTGACAGTCTCTGCGGTCGGCACGGAGTCCTCCTCTCTGATCAACCAATCGTTTTTACTTTGGGTGGAATTCTCCTGATTGCGGCCATCGCCAAGCTCAAATACCTCATGGTGTTCGGCGCCCTCGGCGCGGGCATGTTGAGGCTGCGTCAGCTGCTGACGAAGAGACGGCGCACCACGGGTAGGCCCATGAGAGCTAAGACCGACCGTCAGTAGCACGGCCGAGCAGATTGCTAGTCGGTGCTGCAGGCTACTTCAGGAGGTGCACGACAGTCGTCTCGGTGTCGGCCGGATCTGGCGTGGGGTCTCCATAGATCTCCCACGCCTGGCCCGCGGACTCCCTCGTATTTGCCACCATCCATTCTTCAATCGCGGTGTACGCCTCGTTCAGGCGGTTGTACGGTCCGCGATGGACGGCGACGGCAGCTTTGCCCGCTGGCGTTTCGGTTGCGTACACCTCGCCTGTACTTTCAAATGTGCGCGTGACCTCGACGCCGAAGTCGCACACCATCGGCGTGCCCGGCTGCTTCGGGTGGTGGTAGAGGAAGATGTTGTGGCCGTCTGTCCACAGCCCAGGCTCGCTGCGGATGAACTCCCAGACCTTGCCCAGCGCGGGTTCCCACGCCGCGCCGACGGCCCCTGGCGCGACCTCGCGCCGTACCGCGGCCAGCTTGCGGGGCCTAAGCGTCTGTATGTTGACGGCGATAGGCATTTCTCGATCGTAAACGAACCCACCGAGGCCCGCGCACGCGGATAGATCTGACCGACGACCGGGTCGGGACCCGTTTAGTTCACATCACGAAAACGCACTTACCAGTTTCACCCTTGTCGAATTCCTGAAAGCCTACAACGGCCTGGTCGAGCCGAAAGCGGTGTGTGATCAGGCCTTCGAGCGGCACCTGGCGGTCGACGATGAAGCGAGCGCACTCCTCCAAGCCGACGCTGCTGAAGGTCCAGGAGCCGTACAAGGTCAGATGCCTGTGGATGATGTCGGGGCTCGGCTCCAACTGGACCGTGCCTCCCTCTCCTACAAAGCACGCCCTTCCGAATACGCGGGCACTTCGGACGGTCTGGGCCCGAGCGGTTGCATTGCCCGTGCAATCAAGAGTGGCCTGGGCGCCTTCACCTTGCGTGAGCTGCCGCACCGCTTCAACGGGGTCGCGCTCGCTCGGGTTGACAATCACGTCGGCGCCTAGCCGGCGTGCATGCTCCACGCGGGCCGGAGTGACGTCGATAGCGACTACCCGCGCCCCCATGGCTTTGCCCAGCAACGTGGCGCTCAGGCCAACCGGCCCCTGGCCATAGATGGCCAGCGTGTCGCGGCCCGAGACGTCCAGCTTCTTCAACGCCATGTACGCGGTCCCGGTTCCACAGGCGATCGCCGCCCCGGCGTCGAATGAGAGTTCGTCCGGCAAGCACACGAGTGTCCGTGCGGGGACCGTCACGAAATCGGCATTGCCACCGTTGGCGCCGAAGCCGTAGGTCTTGTGGCCACGGACGCACAGTTGGTCGTACCCGATACGGCAGTACTTGCAGTGACCACAACCCGAGTAGTGGTGGATGATGACTCGGTCCCCAACCGCGGCCCCGATGACGCCGGGCCCGAGCGCTGCCACTTCGCCGCACGGCTCGTGGCCGCTTATGGTCGCCTGGGCGCGGTCCATCCGATACGGATGCAGATCACTGCCACACAAGCCCGAGGCGCGCATCTTGACTACGACCTCATCGGGGCCCGGGACTGGATCGGGAAACTCGCGCAGGTCCACCTGCCGATTACCAGTGAATACCAGACCTCGCATTACTGCACTCCAGCCACAGTCGCCAGCATACGCGTCACCTCTTGCCGCAACCAGGGAGTGGCCGGTGGCCGGAATGCCGCTCCAGAGACTTGACGGCGAACAGCGGCAAGTGGGCAGAATGGAGAAGAGGGATCAAGCAATCCCACACTGATTCGGGTACACAGCGAAGGGGCATTTTCAGGCGGGCGGTTCTGATGCGACGCGACTACGTGGTCCGACGGCTGGTCCAGTTTGTAGTCGTGCTCTGGGGCGCAGCGACGCTCAATTTTCTGCTGCCGCGCATGGCGCCGGGCAACCCCGTCCGAGAGCGTCTCCTGAATGCCCTTGCCACTGGTGGCCTGCAGCAGCAGGGGACCGAGCAGATGGTCCAGGCCTACAACACGCAGTTCGGCCTGGATAAGCCACTTTGGGAGCAGTACCTGCTCTATCTATGGAACCTTACCCACTTCAACTTCGGCTACTCGATCACTGAGTATCCCGCTCAGGTGTTGCCCTTGATCATGGGCGCGCTGCCATGGACCATCGGGTTGCTCCTGACGGCCACGCTGCTGTCGTTTGCGCTCGGCACGCTCCTGGGAGCGATCATCGCGTGGCCCACCTCGGGGCGTTTCTCCCAGCAGCTCGTGATACCCATGATGGGCTTGTCTGCGATCCCGTACTACTTGCTGGGCCTCATTCTCGTCTACGTGTTCGGCGTGCTGATTCCGATCTTTCCGCTGTCCGGCGGGTACTCGGTGGGGGCGATTCCGAGGTTGACCTGGCCGTTCGTCGCGGACGTGGTCGCTCACGCAACGTTGCCCGCGCTGTCAATCGTCCTCGCGGCGATCGGGTTCTCAGCACTGGGCATGCGCGGCATGATGGTCACCACGCGCGGTGAGGACTACATGAGCTTCGCCGAAGCAAAGGGGCTTCCGAACCGCCAGATTTTTCTCGCGTATGGCATTCGAAACGCGATCCTGCCTCAGGTAACCGCGTTTGCGCTGAGTCTCGGGCACATTGTCTCGGGCTCGGTGATCGTGGAAGTGGTATTCGGCTACCCGGGCATCGGATCCTTGCTGTTGATGGCGATCAACGGGCTGGATTACTTCCTGATCTACGGGATTGTCTTCATGACGGTCCTCGCGATCGCGGTCGCAACCATGATCGTCGATCTGACGTATCCGCTGCTGGACCCGCGCATCTCGTACCGCAGGACGTAAATCAACGAATGTAGGCCAATGGGTACTGCAACTGTCGCCGTCGCCGCACCGGGGCCCCTGATTGGCCGGCCGCGGACGCGTGCCGAGAGGACAGTAGCTTACTGCCGCAGAAATCCGCGCCTTGTAGTCGGGGCCCTCATGGTTCTGGCGCTCATCCTGATCGGCATCGTTGGCCCGCTGTTTGTCTCGACGGCCCAGGCGCAGCCCATGAGCACCACCCCGGACCGGACTCCGGCTCTGGATCACCCGCTCGGTACTGACGACCAGGGCCGCGACCTGCTCGCGGTCCTGGTCGTCGGGTTACCCCTGACCATGCGCATTGGCTTTCTGGCAGGCGGAGTTGGTCTCGGCACGGGTATGGTGCTGGGCCTGTTGGCAGGCTACCGAGGTGGCATGGTCGACGCGGTCATTCGAACCGTCGTGGATATCCTCCTGACGGTCCCCGGGCTGCTGGTCCTCGTCATGGTCGCGGCATCAATCAAGGCCTTCATCAGCGTGAACGTCATGGCTCTTGTGATCGCGTCGCTGGCCTGGATGTATCCCACTCGAACCGTTCGTTCTCAGGTCCTATCGTTGCGCGAGCGCGGCTACGTGCAAATGGCCAGGTTGTCCAACATGAGCACTCTCGAGATCATCGTCCGCGAGCTGGTGCCCAACCTCATTCCGTACCTGGCTGCCAGCTTCGTCAGCGCGACGGCGGCGGCGGTGCTCGCGTCGATCGGCCTGGAGGCTCTGGGACTCGGACCACAGAACGACCCGACCATTGGCATGACTATCTACTGGGCCATTTATTTCAATGCAATCGTCCGCGGCATCTGGTGGTGGTGGATCCCCCCGATCGTCGTGGTGGTGCTCCTTTTTCTGGGCCTGTTCCTGGTCACGTCGGGCCTCGACGAGATCGCCAATCCGCGCCTGCGGCGCCAGGTGTGAGCAGTCAAGACGAATGGGGGGTTAGAACAATGGCCAAGCGCTTCACTCGCCGCAGCTTGTTACTGGTCAGCGGACATGCTGCAATCATCGGCCTGGCCGCGGCCTGCAATTCGCAGGCGGTGCCGCTGTCAACCAGCGTGCCGGCACAGCCACCGACCGCGGCGTCCGCGGCGCAGACTCCTGCGGCGACCAGCGCAGGGGCAGCCGCGACGGCGGCGCCGACGGTGGCCACGAGCGCGCAGAGCGTACCCGACGTACCGCGTGAGCAGACGCTGGTCATGAGCGTGTCCGATAGCGTCAACCAGATGACCGACTCCGAGATCATGAATGCCTTCCTGACAGGCGCCCAGCGCACGGGCTGGCATTTCGCGTTCGAGCCACTGGGGTTTTACAACCCGTACTGGACTCAACAGGTCAGCGGCCCTTCCTGGATCCCCGGTAGTCAGAATGGCGAGATCCCGTATCTGGCGACTCGTTACGAGTATAGCCCCGACTATTCGGGTATCACCATCAATCTCCGGCCCGGCGTGACCTGGAGCGACGGGCAGCCGTTCACGGCAAGAGATGTTGTCTTCACGCTCAACATGCTCCGCGACAACGCGCCCAATCTCCTGTGGTCGTTCGACATGCAGTTGTGGTTGAAGGAAGCCACCGCGGCTGACGACCTGACGGTCAAGCTGGCACTCAATAATCCCAACCCGCGGTTCATGGTGCAATTCCTTCAGTGGCACCAGGATCAGGGGTTTCCGATTGTGCCCGAGCACATCTGGAAGGACCAGGATCCAACGACCTTTACCAACTTCGATCTGGACAAGGGCTGGCCGATTACCACCGGACCATGGCGCCTGGTGCTCTCAGAGCCCACACAGAAGATATGGGACAGACGCGACGATTGGTGGGGCGCGAAAACCGGATTTCACAGCTTGCCAGCGATGAAGCGCATCGTTGTCCTCCCGCGCTACGAGGATTCCAAGCTGACGCAACTGTTGATCGCCAATCAGGTCGACTGCGTTCACAACCTCCAGAACCCGGCTGATGCAGAAGTGGTCATGGCGAGGAATCCGAAAATCGCCATCCGCACCCCCGATAAGTCCAAGCCGTGGGGCTGGCTCGACTGGTGGCCCAATGCCCTGAGTTTCAATGACATGAAGGCTCCGTATGATGATCCAGATATTCGCTGGGCCATCAACTACGCCATCGATCGCAGGGCGATCGTTGATGTCGGCTTCCAGGGCCAGTCGACGGAGACACTCATCCCGCTGCCGGCTTACACGCCGATGCTGCCATTTTTCGATGCCGTCAAGGACCTCCAGCAGCAATACCCGATCGGCACCAGCGATCCGAGCAAAACCGAGCAGATCATGCAGTCCAAGGGGTACGCTAAAGATGGTGATGGATTCTGGTCGAAGGACGGGCAGCGGTTCTCGATCGTAATTCTCACTCCGCCGGGTTTCTTCGAGAATTTCGCGCCGATTATCGTGGCACAGCTCCGAAAAGCCGGGTTCGACGCGTCTTTCAAAGCTCCGACCAACGAGGCGACGCTCATCGGAACGGGCGATGCCGATGCCTACATCAATGGGCACCTGGCGAGTGTGCGAGACCCGTACTTGAGCATGAACCTGTATCACAGCCAGTACTCGGCACCCAATGGCGAATCGGCACCGCAGCCCATGCGATGGAAGAACCCGGAGTACGACAAGATCATGGATCAGTTAGGCAAGCTCCCGGCCAGCGATCCGAATTTTTCGCAGCTGTATCACCGCGCAATGGAGATCTGGTACAAGGAACTGCCCGATATCCCAACGGTCCAGTGGTACCTCATCCTGCCGGTGAACACGTCGTATTGGAAGGGCTGGCCCGATGTGAATAATCCCTACAGTGCACCGGCGCCGTGGCACCGTGGTGCAGCAACCCTGCTGATCAACACTCTCGAGCCTGCCTGAGATCGGCTGACCGTGGGGACCGGGGGTCGAGTGGCTGAGACGCTACTGCAGGTGGAGGACCTGCGCGTCTACTACCATACCGAGGCCGGGCCGGTAAAGGCGGTCGATGGCGTGAGCTTCATGCTCGCGGCGGGCGAGCGGTTCGGCCTGGTGGGCGAGTCGGGGAGCGGCAAGTCGACCACTGCCTGGGCGATCATGCGTCTCATCAAACCGCCGGGGCGCATCGAAGGTGGTGCTATCCGCCTGGACCAGAGCCGCGTTGACATGCTGTCGGACGACGAGTATCGCCGGCTCCGCTTGTCGAAGCTGGCGCTGGTGCCCCAGGGCGCCATGAACTCTCTCAACCCGGTCGCTCGCGTGAGAGACCAGATCGTGGATGGGATGCGTGCCCATCCGAACGGCGTGACCGCTCGCAAGCTGAACGAGCGACTCGTGGATCTGGTCACCGCGGTTGGTCTTCCGACCCACGTCCTGAACCTGTATCCCCACGAGCTGAGCGGCGGCATGCGCCAACGCGTGTGCATTGCTATAGCAATTTCTGTAGGCCCACGCATAATCATTGCCGACGAGCCAACCAGTGCGCTCGATGTCGTCGTACAGCGCCAGATCATGCAAACGCTGAGCGCCGTCCAGAAACGCCTGGCTGCGTCCATCCTGCTCGTCGGTCACGACATGGGCCTGATGGCCAAGTTCGTGGATCGGGTCGGCGTCATGTACGCTGGCCGGCTCGTCGAGATCGGGCCCGTGCGGGACATTTTTGAGGAGCCGCTGCACCCGTATACGCAGCTGTTGATCTCGAGCCTGCCCAGCTTGCACGCGAAGAGTGGTTTGCGTGGGATTCGAGGTGCCCCTCCGTCGCTGCTTTACCAACCGTCCGGGTGTTTATTCCACCCACGCTGTCCGGCGCTGATGCCGCACTGCTCGCTCGAAGCTCCGCCGCTACGCCAGGTCCGCCCCGGACATTGGGTGAGTTGCCACCTCTACACAACGCCGGCGACGGCCGGCGCTGCCTGCTAGGCCGCGATGTCGCTCCTGCTGGAGGCTCGACACGCGACACGTGTATTCGGCCGACGACCGAACCCGACCGTTGCGCTCGACGACTTCTCTCTTGCCATCGACGCGGATGTGCCCTCGTTCACGACAATTGCCGGTGAGAGCGGCAGCGGGAAAACGACGCTCGCGCGGTTGCTTCTGGGCTTCAGCGAACCGACGTCGGGCGAGATTCTGTACCGCGGAACCGACCTGCGCCGACTCTCAGGCCACGAGCGGGGCAACTTCCGCCATGAGGTACAGGCGATCTTCCAGGATCCGTTT
>JAFAPL010000903.1 GCA_019247135.1 Chloroflexota bacterium
CGGCCGCCTTGAGCTCGGTGGCCCACTGGTGTTCGATCAGCAGCAGCAGTGCTGCCGCGCCCGGTTGGATGCGGCCCTTCACGTTCTGCAGATCCGCGATGCCGAGCCCGAACGCGTTGTCGGCCAGGGCCGCTTCCAGGGCGCTCTGCTCGGCGCTCTCCTCGCCGTCGGCGGCGAGCCCGAGCAGACCGGCAACGGCGGAGCCGACCGCCCCACGTTGCTCCGGCGTCAGGTCGCTGTCCCGCATCATGGCGCTGACATTTCCCTTGGCATCCTTGCGCACGAACAGCGCGTCGATCAGGCGGACGACGCCTCGCCCGCGCACGTCGCTCAGCGCGCGGATGATCTCGCCTCGGAACTGCGCGTCAGGCGGGAAGCCGACGACGACGAGTTGGATCGGCCCGACGAGGGCCTGTGTTTCGGTGTCGAACATGGTCGGTCTCCTTGGGGCTCACCCCGCCTCTTGCAGCATGTCGATGGCCACGGTCATGGCGATCGCCAGCAACGGATCGATCGAGCCTGGCGCCACCTCGACTCCATAGGTGTCGCGGATCCGGAACCACCGCTTCGAGACCGTGGCCACCGGCGCCCCATCTCGCTCAATCGTGAATTCGTGCTGCAGGATGTTGCCCCTGGTCTCCAGGCTGCCCTGGTCGTTGACGTTCATCGTGTACCGCTGCCGGACGGGTGTCACCAGCGCCTTGTGGATCTCAGCGATCACCCGGCCGTCGGGGCCGTACAGGTTCATGGTGTCGCGGACACGGACGACCTTTTCCTGGAGTCGGTACCGCTCCTGCCCATCCGGCGTCTTGAATAGCAGTGTGTCGCGGAGGCGCAGCGCTTTGCCGTCGACCCAGAACGCGCGGCGGCCGTCCGCCGTCTCGACCCAGAAGTCGTTGCCGAAGGCGAACAGTCGTTCGCGTACCTGGAACCGCTTCCCGACCGCGAGGACTCCTGACTGTGCGGCGGCCTCCGTCTCGAGGGCGGGCGGTTGGGCGACCGCCGCGCGTCGCATACCCAATCGGTGAAACATGCCGCGCCTCTCCTTCCTGACCGTGCGCCGCCGCGTCAGCGGCTTCTGCGGACGGGCCGCGGCTCGATGTGGACGTAGACAACGCTGGGCGTGATGGGCATGGCCCGGCCGCCTGCCAGCCATCGGACGACATTCCGACACGCCTGGATCACTGTTCGCATGCTCGTTTCCTCCTGGAACTGGGCCGCACGTCGGCCTCGTGCTGAGCCTGGGCCCTCGGCTCCCACGCGGCATCAGGAATGTCCCTAAGGCGCCAGGCACTCCGCGATGAATAAGTGGTTGCCCTAATGTCGTTCCGGGATCGCTGGTGCACAGTAGGAGCACAACAGCACCATTCCAAGCGCGGGAGAGGAAACATGCCTCCGGCGGACAAACCCAACATCCTGGTCATCTGGGGCGACGACATCGGCATCAGCAACCTGAGCTGCTACAGCCGAGGCGTGATGGGCTATCGGACGCCCAGCATCGACCGCATCGCCGAGGAAGGGATGCTCTTCACCGACTCATACGGCGAGCAAAGCTGCACGGCCGGCCGATCCGCGTTCATCACCGGCCAGAGCGTGTTCCGAACCGGGTTGAGCAAGGTCGGGATGCCGGGAGCCGACGTCGGATTGCGCCGGGAGGACCCGACGCTCGCCGAGCTGCTGAAGCCACTCGGGTACGCCACCGGCCAGTTCGGCAAGAACCACCTGGGGGACCGCGACGAGTTCCTGCCCACGGTCCACGGGTTCGACGAGTTCTTTGGCAACCTCTACCATCTCAACGCCGAGGAGGAGCCGGAGCTACCGGACTACCCGCCGGAGAACGACTTCCCCCGCTTCCGCGAGCGGTTCGGTCCGCGCGGGGTCCTCCGCAGCTGGGCCAGCCCCGACGGCACCCAGCGCATCGAGGACACCGGCCCGCTGACCCGCAAGCGGATGGAGACTATCGACGACGAAATTCTCGCTTCAGCTATAGATTTCATCGAGCGCCAACGCGCCGCGGGCAAACCGTTCTTCGCCTGGGTGAACGCGACGCACATGCATTTTCGGACCCACGCGAAGCCGGAGAGTCGCGGCCAGGCGGGACGGTGGCAGTCCGAGTACCACGACGTGATGATCGATCACGACCGGTTCGTGGGCGCGCTCCTCGACAAACTGGACGAGCTCGGCTTGACGGACGACACGATCGTCGTCTACAGCACCGACAACGGCCCGCACGCCAATAGCTGGCCTGATGCCGCGACGACGCCGTTCCGCAGCGAGAAGAACACCAACTGGGAAGGCGCCTTCCGTGTGCCGCAGGCAATCCGCTGGCCCGGGCGGATCCCAGCCGGCTCCGTCTCGAACGAAATCGTCAGCCACATGGACTGGCTGCCCACGCTCGTCGCCGCCGCCGGCGAGCCCGACATCAAGGACAAGCTCCTACGTGGCCACCAGGTGGACGGCAAGACCTTCCGAGTGCATCTGGACGGCTTCAACCTCCTGCCCTACCTCACTGGCGAGCAGGCGCGCGGGCCACGCACGTCGTTCTTCTACTTCTCGGACGACGGCGATCTTGTGGCATTGCGCTACGACAACTGGAAGATGGTGTTCATGGAGCAACGGATGGCAGGGTCGCTGCAGGTCTGGTTCGAGCCGTTTGTGACGCTGCGTGCCCCGAAGCTGTACAACCTGCGCACCGATCCCTACGAGCGGGCCGACATCACCTCGAACACGTACTGGGACTGGTTCATCGACCACGTGTATCTGGGGCTGCCGGCACAGGCCATCGTCGGTGAGTTCCTCCAGACATTCGCCGAGTTCCCGCCCAGACAGAAGGCGGCGAGCTTCACCATCGACCAGGTCCTGGCCAAGCTAACAGCCGCCGCGGCCAGCAGCACCTGACAGGATCGGGACGCAGTCCGCTCAGCGAGCACGCCCGCGGCGGGCGCCCGCTGGGCAACGCCTACGGCACTTCCACCGCCTGCAGGGCGGCGGCGGTCGCCTCCGCGGAGTTGACGAGCATCGGCGCCAGCGCGGCGATCTCGGCTCGATAGCCGGCCGCCGTCTCACGCGACACCTGGTCATGGTCGACCGCGGCGTCCAATTCGCGCTGGGCCGTGTCGACCACGACCGCGGTCACGTCGGCGGCGCTCTTACCGTGCTGCTGCGCCACCTCGGCCAGGGAATGGCCGACCAGCTCGTGCTGGAGCTGGTCGGTCGAGATGGCGAGGAAGTCGGCCAGGGCACTCGCCTCGCCGGCCAACAGCTGCTGCACCGAAATGTCGCCGTCGGCGGCGACGGCACCGACGGGCAGGTCTTGGGCACTGGCCACGCCACCGGCTGTACCGGCCACCAGCAACGCTGCCCAGCCGGCGACGAGCAGCCTCTTTGCCATGTTGAAAGTCACTCTATGTCTCCACATCGAATCGACACCCGTGGGTGCCACTCGAGTTTGGAGGGGCCGTGTTAATGGTGTGTGTGCTCTGCGGCAGCGATCT
>JAFAPL010000906.1 GCA_019247135.1 Chloroflexota bacterium
TCGTTGAGCCGTTTTCGGGCCGATTCCGGGCAACGTCGCAAAAGCCTCGACGGCCCGGTTGATCGGCTCGACGTGCACGTGCGGGGCTTAAGGCATGCCCGGCAGCTTCATGCCGCCGGTGAGGGGTGCGACCTTCTCGGCCGCCAGCTTCTGCGCTTTGGCTAACGCTTCGTTGACCGCTGCCACGACGAGGTCCTCGAGCGTTTCGATGTCTTCGGGATCAACCGCCTCAGCGGCGATCTTGACGCTCTGGACCTTCGCCTGGGCTGGACCCATGCCGATCTCCGAGATGGTCACGGTGACGGCGCCACCGCCAGCCGAAGCTTCCACCCTTTCACTGGCAAGGTCGTCTTGCATCTTCTGAATGCGCGCTTGCAACTGGCGCATCATCTCGTTGTTCATCATGGGCGCAGGCGAGATTCTAGCTTGGTAAGCGTCTCGGCTCCCCGCCGAAGGTACGCGCTGCAAAATTGATCACCGGGTCGTCCAGCAGATTGGGTGAGCCGTCTCCCGCGGCCAGCGTGCCTCGCAGACGAACGGTCTGACCGAGCGTGCGAGTGAGCGCGTCCTCGATGATGCGGCGATTGCTGTTGGATTCGGCGCTCTTGCGATTGAAGTCGGTCTGAAAGGCGACGACCACGACATTGCCGTCGAGCCGCAGCGGCGCCGCGCGGCCGAGCAGAGTCGCCAGGAGCGGGTTGCGCGACTTGACGTGATCAACCACGTCGGCCCATTTTGCGGCCAGGCCCGATTCGCTGACGGGCCGCGGCTCTCGTACCTCTGGTTGCGGCGGTATGCCCGCGCTCGGGATAGAAGTGCTCGACGGTTCGGTTGCCTGAGGAGGCTCTTCGATCGCGGCCGGTGCCGCGGGCGTGACGACTACTGCTGGACCAGCAGATGACGCGACGTCGCACGCCTCCAGCAGGGCCACCTCTGCCTGAATCTGAAACTGTTGCGCGTCTCGCGTCCGCGCCAACGCCTCCGACAGCGTTTGCACCAGCCGTAAGAGCGCGCCCACCGACCATGCCGGCGCGCGTTCGCGCAACCACGCCACCTCATCGGCTGGCATCTCGTCAGCGAGCCGCGCATCAGCGCCGGTGCGCAACAAGAGAAGCGCCCGCAGATGCACCAGCAGCTCGTCCACGAACAGCCGTACGTCCGCACCGCCTTCGGCGACGTCCGAGAGCAGCGCCATCACGGCCGCCGGATCGCGCCGCGTCATGCCGTCGAGTGCACCGCGGACCGCCTCCACGGACGGCAAGCTGAGCGCGGCCCGCGCGACCTCGAGTGTCAGATCGCCCGTCGCATACGCGCTCAACTGATCCAGCAGGCTCAACGCGTCGCGCAAGCCGCCGCGCGCGACCAGCGCTAGCTGCTCCACGACGGCGGGGTCGACCCGCATGCCTTCGCTCTCGGCAACTCGGCGAAGCTGCTCGCGTGTGTCGGCGAACGGAATGCGCCGGAGATCGAACCGCTGACAGCGCGAGACGATCGTGGCGGGCACTTTGTGCGCCTCAGTCGTGGCCAGCACGAAGATCGCGTGCGAGGGTGGCTCTTCCAGCGTCTTGAGCAAGGCGTCCCACGCTTGCGGCGTGAGCTCGTGCGCCTCGTCGATGATGTAGAGCTTGTAGCGGCCGTCACCCGGGCGGTAGGCAACTTTGTCGCGCAGATCGCGAATATCGTCGATGCCGCGATTCGACGCCGCGTCGATCTCGATCAGGTCGAGCGCTCGGCCCTCGAGCCCGGCCACACACAGCGGACAGACGTTGCACGGGTCGCCATCGGCGGCGTTCGGGCAGTTGGCCGCGCGGTAGAGGATCCGCGCCACGCTCGTTTTGCCCGTGCCACGTGGGCCCGTGAACAGGTACGCGTGCGCGAGTCGTTCGAGCTTGACGGCATTACGCAAGGTGCGGGTGACGTGCTCCTGGCCGACGACGTCCTCGAACCGACGCGGCCGCCAGCGCAGGTAGAGCGCGCGGTGCGGCTCAGGTGCCCGGGCTGGCGAGGTCGAGGTCGGCTGGTCGTCGAACATTTGCGCTATTGTAATCCCGAGAGTCTGGCGATCAGTGCCGGGCTACGCAGGCGGCGCTCGACGAGGTATTCGGCATAGGTTCGCAGCAGTGCTTCGGCTTCGCGCGCGACTTCTGCCGGGACGTTGAGACCGCCGTGCGTGTGCCTGTGCTGCACGAAGCGCAGCAGCTTCAAGGTCGGCACGTCGATCGGATGAGCCGCGGCTTCACGGGGTCCGCACGCGGGGCAGAGCACACCTCCAGCGGCGGCCGAGAAGTAGTTCTCACGCGGCGCGATCTCCGCCCGACAGCTCAAGCATTCGCGAAGCTCGGGCCGATAGCCGAGCGCTTCCATGAGCCGCAGATGGAACGAAACGAGCACCAGCCGCGGGTCGGCGCCGCCGCACAACGCACCCAGGCCATCCGTCAGTGTGATGAAGGCCGCGCGGTTCTCCATGCGCTCCTCCGTGAGCGCGTCGACCATCTCGGCCAGGTAGTACGCGTGCGTGGCGAGAGTCAGATCCTCGCGCACCTCCCGAAACGCCTCGACCGTGGCCGCTTGAGACACCACGTCGAGCTCGCGGCCAACCGCGAACAGCACGTCGGTCAGCGTGAACGGCTCGAGATGTCCGGCCGATCGACTGGTGGTCCGCCGCACGCCTCTAGCGACGGCTTTGACCTTGCCGACGTCGCGCGAGAAGAACGTCACGATGCGGTCGGCTTCGCCCAGGTCCATGCGTTTGAGGACGACCGCCGGAGTGCGATACAGGCGCTGGTGGCGCATCAGCGGATCAGTCCTGGCATGGGCTCGACGAGCATACGACCGCTGGCTGGGTCGATGTCCTTGACGACGTCTTTGATGGCCGGGATCAGCACCTCCCCGTGCTGGCCCTGGACGACGTAAACGTCGTTGGCGCCCGTTTCCAGGATGTCCCGGACCTCGCCGATGATCGTGCCGTCGGCCGTCTCGACGCGCAGACCGATGACCTCGTGCCAGAAGAACTGGCCTCTGGGCAGCTGGACCTTGTCGTCTTGCGCCACTTCGACGTCCGCGCCGCGCAGCGTTTGCGCGGTCTCACGGTCGGTGATGTCTTCGAGCCGAAGAAGGATGTTTGGCGGCTGCGCACGCGCGCCCGCAACCACGTGCTCGTGCCCACGAATGATGACGCGGGCCCCTTTGCGAAAGCGCTGCCTGGGGAAGTCGGTGACCACGCGGCACTTGAGCTCGCCCTTCACCCCGTGCGCGGCGAGCACCTGTGCGGCGATGAGCAGGTCGCTAGACGACGTCGAGGTCGACGCGGATGCCTTTTCGGGTTGCGGCGGCTTTGACGAGGGCGCGGAGCCCGCGGACGACGCGGCCCTGGCGACCGATGACTTTGCCGATGTCTTCTTCGTCGACTTCGAGCTCGTAGACCGTGGTGTTGCCATCCTGGACCTCGTCGACCTTGACGGCGTCCGGCTTGTCGACGAGTGCGCGGGCGACGTACTCCACCAGCCCCGTCAGGTCAGGCTCGAGCTCCTCGAGCTCTTCGTCTTCCTCAAATTCTTCGAGGTCGTCTCCGACTGGCGAAGCCTCGGGCTGCGTCTCTTCAGCCATTGGCCTCGGCCGTCGCGGCGGCGCGTGCACGGGGTGGTGCCTCGACGAGGCCGCGCTTGCTCAGCAGGCGCGCGACGCGCTCACTCGGCGTGGCGCCACGACTGAGCCATTCACGCACGCGCTCTTCGTTGATCTCGAACGTAGTGGGGTTGGTGAGCGGGTTGTAGTGACCCAGGATCTCGAGAAAAGTCCCATCCCGCGGCGCCGTGGACTCGGCCACGACGACGCGGTAAGAAGGCTGTTTCTTCGCGCCCGTCCGGCGCAATCGAATCTTCAGCAATGATGTTCAGTCCTTTGGCGGGCAAGTATAAATCAGAAGGTCCGGAACACATGTTCTATACAGTTTTTCCCGAAACGAGGAGGCGCGACCATAGGCTGCGAAAAGGTCTTTGAACAATTCAATCTGTTCGGTGCGCGTGCTCGTGCACTTGACTACTATTGTCCGGCCTTGGCGTCTATAGCGACGAAGCCACGATGGCACGTCGAAAACGTCAAACAATCGCGATGCAGGTTGGACTCAATCTGACCTTCGACTTCCTGTTGCCGAAAGAAGATCGAATTCCCGACTGGGTCCTCGAGCGAGACGACACATTCTTCGCGTTTTTTGCCGGCTACCTGGATGCGGAAGGCTACATTCGCGCGTACTTGCCCAAACGTTATCGCACGTGGCAACCACAACTCGAAATTCGCTCCTACGATGCGGTTCTACTCGAGCAGCTCAGCGCCGGCTTAAACGACCGAGGCATTCCGTGCATCCACGCCCACGTGTGTGTCGCAGCCGGCTACACCAACAGCCGCGGCGTGAAAAGCAATTGCGCGCTGTGGCGCATTGGCCTGTCAGCGCGCGCATCGCTTCGTTCGTTATTCGAAAATATCGACCCCTATGTGCGCCATGCGCTTCGCCGTCGTCAAATGCTCGATGCTTGGCGGATTTTATAAGTGGATATTTAGATGTATTTGCTCAGCGCTTGGTATATTGAGGGCGCTTGCGAGCGCGTTTGAGGCCGTACTTTTTGCGTTCTTTCTCGCGTGGATCGCGCGTTAGTAGGCCATTTTCTCGCAATATTTGTTTGTTGTTTTCGTCCAGTTTTAGAAGCGCGCGCGCGGTTGCGTGCAACAGTGCTCCGGCCTGGCCGCTGACGCCGCCGCCGACCACTTTGGCCAGCAGGTTGTAGTTGCCCAGGCGGTTGGTCAAGCGCAGCGGCAGGGTGATGGAGGCCTGGTGCGAGCCGCGTGGAAAACGCTGCTCGAACGGCTGGCCGTTGATCACGATCTGGCCGTTGCCGGGCTGCAGCAAGACGCGCGCGACGCTGGTCTTGCGGCGGCCGACGGCGGTCGCCGAGCCACCACGTGCGGCGCCGCCAGCTGGCGGAGTAGGAATGCGATCTCTCATGGTCATACGGTCTGGCCCTCAGTGTGGGCGCGTTTTTCGTCCGCGCGGAACTGCGCCTGATGTGGGTGGTCCGCGCCGGCGTACACCTTGAGTTTCCGCAGCATCTTCCGACCGAGGGCGTTGTGCGGGAGCATGCCGCGTACGGTGTGCTTGATGACTCTGTCCGGGTGGCGTTCGAGCAGGTCGCCGAGGGCGACGGACTTCAATCCGCCCGGGTAGGTCGAGTGACGGTAATACAGGCGGTCGCGGGCTTTATTGCCAGTCAGACGAATCCGGCTGGCATTGACGACCACGACGAAGTCGCCGACGTCCATGTGCTCGGCAAACGTCGGCAGATGCTTGCCGCGAAGGTACCCGGCTACCTGGGTTGCCAGGCGACCCAGCGTCTGGCCCTCGGCATCGACGAGGCGCCAGGCGTGCGTCACCTCGCTGGCTCTGGGGGTGTACGTCTTCTGTGTCGTTGGCATTCTTCGTTCAGATCCTAGGTTGAGTGAGAAAGCTCAGGGTAGTCGATGTGGTGCAGGCTCAGGCCGATGGCGGGCGCGGTTGGACCGCCACAGCGTCGATCCGCGGCTTGCAATGCTTCGCCGAATTGAGAAGGTGCCCAGCGCTTTTCGCCGACCCACAGGAGTGAGCCGATGATGCTGCGCACCATCTGTTTCAGGTACGCATCGGCGCAGATTTCGAAGATCAACAGCGAGTCGTCGATCTCCAGGAGATCGGCGGCATACACGGTGCGGGTTGTGCCACGTGTGTCCGTCGCGGCGGTGCGGAACGTCGCGAAGTCATGGCGGCCGATCAGCGTTCTGGCCGCCGTGCGCATCGCGTCGACGTCCAGGATGCCGCGAGACGGCAAGCAGCGACCGTGCCACTCCGCGCTCGGGGAGGAGGGGCCGCGCCAGACGGCGTAGCGGTACCAGCGCCGTAGTGCCGATCGGCGCGCATCGAATCCGTCGGGTGCACAGGCTGCGTCGACCACCCACACGTCGTCGGGCAGCCAGCGCTGTAGCGTCTGCACGAGACCTGCGGGTGGCATGGACGAGGACGTGTCGAACGTCACGACCTGTGCATCGGCGTGGACGCCCGCGTCCGTGCGGCCCGCGCATTGCGCTTCGATCGGCTCGCCGAGCGCGGACGAGAGCGCATTCTGCACGCTGGCCTGTAAGGTCGGCAGCCCGTGGGTGACGCTTGCAGGCTGAACAGCCCAGCCGGCGAAGCCGGTGCCACGATAGCCGAGCGTCAAGCGCACACGTGACATCCGCCGGGTATCTATTGGATCAGCTCGACCTGCGCCATCGGCGCGCCGTCGCCCCGCCGGGGCATGAGCTTGACCACGCGTGTGAAGCCACCTGGCCGCCCTTGATAGCGGGGGACGATGTCCGTGAAGAGCTTCTTCAGGACTTCCTCGTCGTACAGCTTGGCGGCTGCAAGACGGCGGGCATGCAGATCGTCGGCCCGCGCGGCACCGATGAGCTTTTCGACTTCTCGGCGCAGCTCAGCGGCTTTCGGCTCCGTCGTCTGCAACCGCTCATGGCGGATCAGGTCCGTCATGAGGTTACGGATCAACGACAGACGATGCCCGGTCGGGCGGCCCAGCTTGCGTTGTGCAACGCGGTGGCGCATTCAGCCTTACTCCTCGTCGTTGTCGTCCGCCAGCCCGACCGCGATGCCGGCGCCGTTGGCGGAGACGCCAGCGCCGATGGTGCCTTCGGCTGCCTCGCCCTCGGGCAGCACACCGTGCTCCTGCAGCTTCTCGCGCAACTCGACCAGTGACTTCTGGCCGAAGTTGCGCAGCGAGAGCAGTTCGTTCTCGCTCATCTGCAGAATCTGGCCGACCTTCGTGATCTGCGACCGCTTGAGGCAGTTGTACGTGCGCTGGGAGAGCTCGAGCTGCTCGATCGGCATGTCGAAGATGCGCGACGGCACCGGACCGGCGCTCAGACCCTGCTTGTCGGGCCGACGCTTCTCCTGCTGGAGCTCCTGGAAAAGCGCGAACTGGTCGATCAGGATGTTGGCAGCCTGGACCAGCGCCGCCACAGGCGTGATCGTGCCGTCGGTCTGGACGTCGATGACCAGCCGATCCAGGTCGGTGCGCGCCCCGACGCGGGCGCTTTCGACGGTGTAGTTGACGCGCCGGATGGGAGTGAACACGGCGTCCACGGGCACCACGCCGAGCGGGACGGACTCTCGACCATCAGACGGTAGATAACCGATGCCGCGCTCGACGGTCAGCTCCATGTCGAGTCGCGCATCGGGCGAGTCGAGCGTCGCGATGTGCAGCTCGGGGTTGGCGATCTCGATCTCGGACGGATAGATGAGATCGGCGGCGGTGACCACGCCAGGGCCCTGCGCTTCGAGACGCAGTGTGACAGGTTGTTCGCCGTGCGACTTCAGTCGAAGCTGCTTCAGGTTGAGCAGCAGCTCGGTCGTGTCCTCTTTGACGCCGGGGATCGTCGCGAATTCGTGGTAAATGCGCTCGATACGGACGGCAGTGACCGCTGCGCCTGGCAGCGACGACAGCAAGACTCGACGCAGGGCATTACCGAGGGTCAAGCCAAAGCCACGCTCCAGGGGATCGACCTGGAACTTGGCATAGTCCTCCGTCTGTTGAAGGATCTCCACCTGAGCATTGAGTTGTTCGAGCAATTGAGCGCACCTCCGCTAGCGCGAGTAGTACTCCACGACAAGCGCTTCGTTCAGATTGATATCGATGTCCTGTCGCGAAGGACGGTCACTGACGCGGCCGCTGAGTGCGTTCGCATCGAGGTCGAGCCAGCGCGGAACGGTCTTGCGCGTCAGTGTGTCTGAGACTGTTTTGAAGTATTCGTTAGTGCGGCTGGACGGGTGCACGGCGATGGTGTCGCCAACCTTGACCTGCGCCGAAGCAATGTTGGTGCGCCGGCCGTTGACCGTGACATGCCCGTGCAGAACCAGCTGGCGCGCTTGCTTGCGCGAATCAGCGAAGCCCAGGCGATAGACGACGTTGTCCAGGCGCATCTCGAGGATGCGAAGAAAATTCTCGCCGGTGACGCCCGGCAGGTTCTCGGCATGCTCGAAGTGCTTGTGGAACTGGCGCTCGAGGATGCCGTAGATGTTGCGAGCCTTCTGTTTTTCTTTGAGCTGAATGCTGTATTCACTTTCCTTGCGGCGTCGCCGATCGCTGGGCGACGCACCTGGTGGGGTCGGCCGGCGTTCGACGGCGCATTTGGGCGTGAAGCAGCGCTCGCCTTTCAAGAAGAGTTTCATGCCCTGGCGCCGGCAGAGGCGGCACACGGGGCCGGTGTATCGAGCCATTCAGTCCTCAGACCCGCCGCTTCTTCGGCGGGCGGCAGCCATTGTGTGGGATGGGCGTGCGATCGACGATGGCCGTGACCTCGAGGCCGGCCGCCTGGAGCGAGCGAATAGCCGCTTCGCGACCCGCGCCCGGACCACGCACGAACACGCTCACCTGACGCATGCCGTGCTCCATGGCTTTACGAGCCGCGGAGTCGGCAGCCAGACCGGCGGCGTAGGGGGTCGACTTCCGGGAGCCTTTGAAGCCGGCCGCGCCAGACGAGCCCCACGTGAGGACGTTGCCGTCGGGATCGGTGATCGTGACGATCGTGTTGTTGAAACTGGATTGGATGTATGCGTTGCCGCGCGGCACGTTTTTGCGTTCGCGACGACGAACGCGCCCCGCGCCCGCGGCGCGCCCGGCTCGACGTTCAGCCATGTGTTATTTCTTCGCGCTCGCCTTCTTGCGCCCAGCGACGGTCTTGCGCGGACCTTTTCGCGTGCGCGCGTTGGTGCGGGTGCGCTGGCCATGCACTGGCAAGCCGCGACGATGACGAATGCCGCGATAGCAGTTGATCTCCATCAGGCGTTTGATGTTCAGGTTGACTTCGCGGCGCAGATCGCCCTCGACCGTGAACTCGCGATCGACGATCTCACGCAGCCGTGTCACTTCGTCTTCGGTGAGGTCGCGGGTGCGCCGATCGGGTGGCGTGCTGGTGCGCGCCAGAATCTTGTGGGCGGACGCTGGACCGATGCCGTAGATGTAGGTCAGCGAAACCCAGATTTGTTTATCGCGCGGAATGTCGACGCCAGCAATGCGTGCCACGAGGTTGTTTGGCTCCCTCTCTTTATCCTTGTTTCTGCTTGTGCTTTGGATTGCTGCAAATAACCATCACGGCACCTTTACGGCGGATGATTTTGCACCGTTCGCAGCGTGGCTTGATTGACGTTCGAATTTTCATGGCTTCACCCGAGAATGGCTGGCGCATTTAGCGCGCAGCGAAAACAAGCCCCTCATCGGGGCAACCTGCCAAGTTTAGCACAACCTTCACCTTGTCTGACCCAATACGCGTTCAGATGCGCCGGGTCATGGGCGCGACGATGGCAATCTCGCGTGCGATTTCAGCGGCGACTGTGTCGATATCGCGCGTGCCGTCGAGTCGTCGCAAAATACCGTGCTGCTGGTAGTACTCGACGACCGGGACGGTGTCGGCGATGTACACCTTGATTCGCTCGGCCACGACCTCGACTTTGTCGTCCTCGCGCTGGTACAGCTCGCCGCCGTCCACGTCGCAAACGCCTTTCACCCGCGGCGCGTTCACGCGATAGTCGTAGGTCTCGTGGCCGATGGGACAGGTCCAGCGGTGCGCCGCGCGATCGATGAGGACGTCCAGTGGCACTTCCAGGTACAGCGCGAGCTGTAGTTCTCTGCCTACTTTGGTGAGCTCAGCGTCGAGCGCTTCGGCTTGCTTGAGGGTCCTGGGAAAGCCATCCAGCAAGACACCATGCTGAGCGTCGGGCTGGTGCATCCGCTCGAGAATCATGTCGATGACCAGATCGTCGGGCACGAGCAGGCCGCGATCCATGTAGGTCTTGGCCTCGAGACCGAGCGGGGTGCCGCGCTGATGGTTTTCGCGTAGCAGGTCGCCACTGGCGATATGCGGCACGTGGGAGGCCGCGGAGATGCGGCGGGCCTGGGTGCCTTTTCCAGCACCGACAGGCCCCAACAGCACCAGGTCGAGCGGGCTATCGCCCAATGAAACCCCGGTAGTTACGCATGATCAGCTGTGCTTCGAGCTGACGCATGGTATCCAACGCGACGCCGACCACGATCAGCACGGCAGTGCTGGAGATGGTCAAAGTCTGGAAGCCGGTGGCTACTTTCACGAAATACGGCAGCACGGCCACAATGCCCAGGAAGAGCGCCCCGGCGACCGTGATGCGGATCAGCACCGCGGACAGATACTGGTGCGTGGGCCGGCCGGGCCGGATGCCAGGAATGAATCCGTTCTGACGCTGCAGGTTTTCAGCGATGTTTTGCTGCTGAAAGATCACCAGCGCATAGAAGAAGGTGAACGCTACGACCATGATGAAATACAGCAGCCAGTACACCGGGCTCGAGCCCGCGTTGAAGGTGTTGTAGATAGTCGTCGCGATCGTCGAAACAACCTGGTTGTCGTTGTTGACGAAGTAGCTGGAGATCGTCCACGGCAGAATCAGCATGCTCGAGGCGAAGATCAGCGGGATCATCCCAGCCGAGTTGACTTTCAGCGGAATGTGCGTTGTGCCCCCACCGTAGACCCGGTTGCCGCGGATCTGCTTCGAGATCTGGACCGGGATCCGCCGCTGGCCTTCGTAGACGTAGATGATCGCCACGATCGTCACGATCGCGAGCCCACCGAAAACGATCAGCTGTGGAAAGTCCACGCCCGCCGCGAAGCCCTGGAAAACCTGAAACGGCAGGCGGGCCATGATGCCGCCGAAGATGATGATCGAGACGCCCTGACCGACGCCATACTGGGTGATCAGCTCGCCCATCCAGACGAGCAGCAGGGTGCCCGCGGTCATCGAGATGATGATGGCCAGCGTCCCGAGTGGGTCCTGGTCAAAGCCGAAATTCTTGATGATCGGCGTGCCGCCGCCGGTGGAAAAATTGATCAGGTTCGGCGTGCCGTACGCCTGGAACATGGCCAGCGGCACGGTCAGCCAGTGCGTCCACTGGTTGATCTTCTGTCGACCGCTCTCGCCTTCCTTGGCGATCTCCTGCAGCTTGGGGATGGCCGGCTGCATGATCTGCATGATGATCTGGGCGGTGATATACGGATACACGCCCAGAGCGGCGACGGACAGACTGCTCAATGCACCACCTGAGAACAGGTCGAAGAAGCCGGCGAGCTGGTTGGTCTGAAAGACGCGGCTGAGGGCAGCCACGTCCGCGCCAGGGACGGGGATATGCGCGATGAAGCGGAAGGCGACCAGCATCGCGAGCGTGAACAGCAGCTTGCGACGCAGATCAGGGATCTTGAACGCGTCGAGCGCGGCTGTCAGTAAGGGTGCGTTGAGCATATCGGCGTTACCTTAATGCCTGGCGCCGCCGGGCCAGGATTGTTTTGCAGTTCGCGGGCTGCCGCGGCGACGGACAGTCGAGCGCGAGACAGCGACAGCACGGGTCATTCGACGGCGGGGGCGGTCGCTTCCGCGGTCTCCGAAGGGCTTTCGGCTTGCCCGCCGATCAGCTCGACGCTGCCCCCGGCCGTAGCTTCCGAAGGCTTTTCGGCTTGTCCGTCGATCAGCTCGACGCTGCCGCCCGCGGCCTCGATCTTTTGTCTCGCGCCGGCGCTGAATTTGTGTGCTCGCACGGTCAGCTTGACGCTGAAGTCGCCCTGGCCGAGCACTTTGACCGGACCGGATTTCCCGCGTAATACCCCCGCGGTTTCGAACTCCTCAGGGCCGACCGTGCTACCGGCCGGGAAATCGGCCAGGTCGCGGACGTTGAGCTCGCGATATTCCACGCGGAACGGATTCCGAAACCCGCGGCGATACGGCAGCTTGCGGATGAGTGGCAGCTGGCCGCCTTCGAAATAGGGTGGGACACCGCCGCCGGCGCGGGCGTTCTGGCCCTTGGTGCCCTTGCCACCGGTCTTGACTTTCCCGGAGCCGTGCCCACGGCCGATGCGGATCCGTTCGCGGGCCGAGCCGCTGGGGGGCTTGAGCTCGTGCATGCGCATGACGCTACTTCTTACTCCTCAATGACTCGAACGAGATGGCTGACCTTCTGGACCATGCCGCGGGTTACGGGCGAGTCAGCCTGCTCGACGATCTGGTGCAGTTTTCTCAGCCCGAGCGCGCGAACGGTTGCCCGCTGGCGCTCGGGATTGCCGATGGGGCTGCGGACGAGCTGCAGTTTGATCGTCCGAGGCGCGGTTGTCTCACTCATGCGCCGTGCCCTCCGCGGGCGTTTCTACGGGCGGCGAGAGTGCCGCTTCCGGTGCGGCCGTTACCACTGGCGCTTCGACTGCTGGTGCCCTTGCGGCCGTTACCGCTGGCTCGGAAACTTCAGCCGTCGCGGTAGTGCTCGGGGCCTCAGCCTCGTCCGACGCTGCGGGTGCGGCAGGCGGCCGCGTCT
>JAFAPL010000911.1 GCA_019247135.1 Chloroflexota bacterium
AGATCTTCGGCATCGTCTACCTGCTGCTGAGCGTGTTCGGGTTCTTGCAGGTGGGCGCCGCGCCCTCGGCGCTGGCCCTGAATGCGCCCGACAACCTCCTGCACCTGGTCGTCGGGCTTCTTGCCGCGTACGTCGGCTTCTTGTCGCCTTCGGCGCGAGAGGCCGAGGGTTAATGGCCGGCGCGAGTATGCAGCGTCTTTCGCTCCTGAGTCTCCGCACGCAACTCCTGGTGCTGGTGCTGTTGGCCATCGTCCCGGCGCTGGCGCTGTCCGCGTACACGGGGCGCGAGCAGCGGCGGATCGCCGCCAGCGACGCCCAGCAGCACGTCCAACAGCTGGCCCAGATCGCGGCCGCCGGCGCAGAGCCCTCGCTGGATCCGTCGGGACGACCGAGCACGGACTCGCTCGAACGCCTGGTGGGGGCTGGCGGGCTCCCCGCGAGTGCGACAGTCAGCGTGATCGACAGCACGGGCGCGCTGCTGGACCGCTACCCGAATATCCCAGGCCCGGAACCCGTGGCTCGCCCCGGGGCGGAGCAGCCGGGGTCGGTACAAGCCGTTGGCCCGGATGGTGTGGACCGCTTGTACGGGGTGGCACCTCTCGGACCCGTCTCGGGGCCAGCGCCGACCACATATCTCAGCCTGGGCATTCCGGCCCGAGAGGCCCTGTCAGCCGTGGACCAGACCATCGAGGGCAACCAGGCCGGCCTCGAGCTCGTCGCGGTCGTCGCGCTGGCCGCTGCCTGGGTCAGCGCCGACCTCCTCGTGCTGCGCCGAGTCCGAGCGCTGGTCCGCACCGCGCGGCGGATCGGCACGGGCGACCTGACGGCCCGCACGGGGCTGCGCCACGGGCAGGAGGAGATCGGGCAACTGGCGCGCGCGGTCGATGACATGGCTGCCCAGCTGGAACACGATCTGGGGGAGCGAGCCAGGGGAGAAGCGGCGCTCCGACGGAGCGAACGGCGGCTCAGCGTGCAGTATGCGGCCGCTCGCGTGCTCGCCCAGGTTGACAGCATGGAGGCCGCCGCGCCGACGATTCTCGAGGCGCTCGGGAGTCTGCTGGCCTGCCAGTGGGGAGCGGTGTGGCGCATCGATGCGGCCAGCGACGCGCTCGAGTGTGTGCAGAGCTGGCAAGCGGCCGGGCCTGAGGGAGTCGCCTTGCAGGAGCTGAGTCGTCGAGCCGCGTTGCACCGCGGCGAAGGGCTCCCCGGCCGTGTCTGGGCGGACGGCGAGCCGTGCTGGATCACGGATCTGGCCACGGATGACAACTTCCCGCGCCTCGGGGCCGCGCGCCAGGCAGGACTCCGCAGCGCCATCGGCTTCCCCATCCGGAGTGGGGGTGAGCTCCTGGGTGTCATCGAGTTCATGAGCACACGCGAGCGCGAGCCTGACCCCGAGTTCGTCGAGGCGCTAACCGCGGTCGGCAGCCAGATCGGCCAGTTCGTCGAGCGTCAGCGCGCGGAAGAGGCGCTCAGGCGTGCCAACGACGAACTGGAACAGCGCGTGGCCGAGCGCACGGCCGAACTAGCCGACGCCAACGAGCGCCTGCACCAGGAGCTGGCCGAACGGCGGCGGACGGAGGAGGAGCTACAGCGGGCCAAGGAAGCGGCCGAGGCGGCCAACCGCGCCAAGAGCACCTTCCTGGCGAACATGAGCCACGAGCTCCGCACCCCGCTGAACGCCATCATCGGCTACAGCGAGATGCTCGAGGAGGACGCCCAGGAAGCGGACGACCACAACCTGGCTGCGGATCTCGAGAAGATCCGCGCCGCGGGCAAGCATCTGCTAGGCCTGATCAACAACATCCTGGATCTGTCGAAGGTCGAGGCTGGCAAAACCGAGCTGTTCATCGAGAGTCTGGACGTACGCACGATGATTGACGCCGTGGCGGCCATGATTCAGCCACTCATCGCCCGCGGGCAGAACCGCTTCCAGGTGGACGTCACGGATGCGGTCGGGGTGATGTGCACGGACGTGACCAAGGTTCGGCAGACACTGTTTAATCTGCTCAGCAACGCGGCCAAATTCACCGAGCGCGGCACAATCACCCTCGCCGTTGCCCGCCAGACGGTGCCGTCGAACGGAGACTGGGTGACCTTCACGGTGCGCGACACTGGCATTGGGCTGAAACCCGAGCAGATCGCGCGCCTGTTCCAGCCCTTCTCGCAAGCCGACGCCTCGACAACTCGCAAGTACGGCGGCACTGGCCTGGGCCTCGCGCTGAGCCGCCGCTTCTGCCAGATGCTCGGAGGAGACATCAGCGTCGAGAGCGAATACGGCGAGGGCTCCACGTTCCGGGTGCGCCTGCCGGCCGTGGCCGCAGGCGGCAGCCATGTCGAGGTGCGACCGTTGGCGCCAGCACCAGCCGGCACCGGAGCCGAACCCGAGGTCCCTGACGAGCAGAACCGGGTGCTGGTCATCGACGACGATCCGACCGTCTGCGACATGATGAAGCGCAACCTGGAGAAGGAAGGTTTCCAGGTGCGGAGCGCGTCCGACGGGCAGGAGGGGCTACGACTCGCCCGCTCCATGCATCCAGCGGCCATCACCCTGGACGTGATGATGCCGCGGATGGACGGCTGGGCGGTCCTGGCAGCGCTCAAAGCCGATCCCGAGCTGGCCTCCATCCCGGTCGTCATGGTCACGATCATGGACGAGAAGAACATGGGCTTCGCGCTCGGTGCGGCCGACTACGTGACCAAGCCGATCGACTGGGATCAACTGTCGACGATTCTCCACCGCTTCGAAGGGGCGCCACAGCCCTCTCGTGTGCTTGTCGTCGAAGATGACTCCGCCATGCGCGAAGCGACTCGGCGCATGCTCGAGCGGGGTGGCTGGCAGGTGCGGACAGCCGACAACGGCTGGGCGGCGCTCGAGGCTCTGGCCGAGGAGCGCCCCGACGTCATCCTGCTTGATCTGGTGATGCCCGAGCTGGACGGGTTCGCGACCACCGCGGAGATTCGCAAGCACCCGGAGTGGCGCTCGATTCCGATCGTCGTCATCACGGGCAAGGAGCTCGCGGCGGACGACTATGTGCGGCTACACGACCAGGTTGAGACTATCCTGGGGAAGGGGACCTACAGCCGCGAAGCGCTCCTGGAGGAGGTGCGGGGGCTGGTAGCCGCGCGGGTGAAGCGGTCGCCGCCGCGCGTTCGCGGCGCGACCGCGTAAGCATGACTCTATCCTTTTTGTTGGTCGAACCCGAGCAGGAGGACCTGTGCCCAAGATCCTGGTGGTCGAAGATAACGAGATGAATCGCGACATGCTGTGCCGCCGACTGGAGCGGAAAGGCTATCAGGTGCTCATGGCCGAGGACGGTAGGCAGGGCGTCGCGATGGCGCAGTCGGAACGACCCGACCTGATTCTGATGGACATGAGCCTGCCCGTGCTCGACGGTTGGGAGGCCACCCGACACATCAAGGCGACCCCAGAAACCGGCGGCGTGCCGGTGATCGCGCTGACGGCGCACGCCATGTCCGGCGACCGCGAGCGCGCAATCGAGGCCGGCTGCGACGACTACGAGACCAAGCCCATCGAACTGGCCCGTCTGCTCGAGAAGATCGAGGCCCTGCTGGCCGGGACGACCACGGGCTAGACAAGCGGTGCTGGCTGTCGGGAACGCGAGCCGCGCCCCGAACGCCAGCCGCAACCCGGTCTGCTCGTGGGGTCGAGCGCGCCCGCGTGCCGTGTGGAACCAGGGTGGCTGGTAGCGGCACTGCTTTGACCATTGAGCAAGCACGTGACCAGCGCTGACGGGGTTTGGTCGGCACGCCTGGGTCAGCCCAAGGCGTGTGTAGACGTTTGGATAGGCGGGGAGGTGACCGCGGCTCCCGGAGAAGCGGCACTTGTAAAGACGGCCATCCTCGCGACGTGAGACGGCTCCCGATACGGTGGCGGTGTTCCAAGCACACCACCGATCGAGGAGCCGCTCATGCTGAGCTTGCGGGAGAGGCTGTCCGTGGTCAACCTATACGAAGA
>JAFAPL010000110.1 GCA_019247135.1 Chloroflexota bacterium
GGCTGCGCGTCCTGTCGCCGCTTTCTCCGATGACCTACGTACTGGACGGTGTCCGCAAGGGCGTACTGCAGGGCGCACCACTGTCCGCGGTCTGGAGTGACCTGTTGATCCTGGTCGTCATGGGCGTGTTGCTGGTGCCCGGCGGCCTGTTGGTGTTCCGCGCGGCTGAACGCTACGCCAGGCGTAGCGGCCGCTTGAAACGGAGTGGCTAATACTCATGCAAGCAGTTGCTGTCCAGATTCGTCCTTTTGAGACTCGTGACTACGACGCGGTCGCGGCCCTGAACAACGTCAATTTCCCGGAATTCACGTCGTCTGCCGATGAGATCCGCTACGACGATGAGCACCGGCCAGCGCACTGTCGCTGGGCGCGCTGGATCGCCGAGTGTGATGAGCGTGTCGTCGGCGGCGCACAGTATGAGCAGTACGCGGGCGCATATAACCCGCGTAAATTCAGTATTCAAATAACCGTTGACCCAACGCTGCACAATCGCGGCATCGGCGGACGGCTTTACGCTGCATTGATCGATGCTTTGCGGGAGTTCGATCCGATCTCGATGAACGCGATGAGCCGCGAAGACATGTTCTGCCGGGTCGCGTTCCTGCAGCACCGTGGATTTCGGGAGGAGCAGCGCGACTGGTCATCCGAGCTCGACCTGGATAGTTTCGACGCAACGCCCTTCCGCAAATATGTGGACTCCATGCGCTCCAAGGGTTTCGTCGTGCGCACCCTTGCCGACCTGCTCGCCAATCAGGAGCTCGACGAGCGGGAGCTCTTCGACCTGTGGGTCGAGGTCCAGGATGACGTGCCCAGTCCGCCCAGCATGGATCGCACGCGGCGCACCTTCGAGGATTGGCGAACACGCAACCTCGAGCACGTGTCGCTCTTCCCGGAGGCCTATTTCATCGCCCTCGACGGGACACGCTACGTTGGCACAACTCAGATGTGGCGGGCGCCCGAGAAGGAGTGCTTGCGGACGGGCCTGACAGGCGTGCGACGTGCATACCGCGGCCGTGGCATTGCTTTCGCGCTGAAGGTGGTGGCGTTGGAGTTCGCCAAGCAGCGTGGCTACGGTCGGGTGGATACAGAGAACGAGTCGAGGAACGTGGGAATGCTGAGCATCAACGAGCGCCTCGGCTTTGTGAAGCGCCCGGCCTGGGTGCACTATGTGGCCGAGTGGTCCGCGGCGTCGCGGGCGTGAACGCCACAACGGGGCGTTGGTGACGTCGCCGGCAGGTTCGCAACAGGCCACTGCTGATCGCTCGGCCGCACATATACTTCTGCCTCGGTAGCGGGTGGATTGATGTATCGCGATCTGTCGATTTTCAGTGGCTCAGCGCACCCTCAGCTCGCGCATGCCGTCTGCCGCTACCTCGGCGTGCCGCTCGGGCGTGCGGACCTGGTGAAGTTCTCCAACGAGAACATCTTTCCCAAGATCAACCAGAACGTGCGCGAGCACGACGTCTTCGTCATCCAGCCGACGTACCCCAACGTGAGCGATTCGATCCTCGAGCTGCTCATCATGATCGACGCCCTCAAACGCGCGTCGGCGAGCCGCATCACGGCCGTTGTGCCGTACTTCTCGTATGCCAGGTCAGACAAGAAGGATCAGCCACGCGTACCGATCACCGCGCGGCTGATCGCCGACATGCTCCAGACCGCGGGGGCCAACCGCTTTCTGACGGTCGACCTGCACGCGGGCCAGGTGCAGGGCTTCTTCAACATCCCCGTCGACGAGCTCACGGCGATGCAACCGCTGCTGCGCGACTACGCGGTGGGTATGGAGCTGATCGATCCGGTCGTCGTGGCGGGCGATCTGGGCTTCGCCAAGCGAGCGCGTAACTTCGCTGACATGATCGGCGCGTCGGTGGCGTTCGTGGAAAAGCGGCGACTCGGCAACAACAGCCGCAGTGAACAGCTCGGGGTGATCGGCGACGTGCGTGGCAAGTCGGCGATCATCATCGACGACGAGATCGATACCGCCGGGTCGATCGTCGGGGCGGCCGAAATCGTGCACCGCGAGGGCGCGCGCGTGGTGTACGCGGCGTGTACGCACGCGCTGCTGACCGGCCCCGCCGTGGATCGCCTGCGGGCTTCGCCGATCGAGGAGATCATCGTCACCGACACGGTGTGTCAACCGCGCGACAAACGCCTGGACAACATGACCGTGCTGTCCGTGTCGCTTCTCCTTGGCGAAGCGATCTCGCGCATCCACACCGGCGAGTCCATCGGCGCCATGTTCGGCGCACCCGTTTAGATTCTTTCGGTCGGGGCCGATCATGATCGGCCCCGCACGGCGGCTCATGAGCCGCCGTGGCCAGCGGAGCATGCTCCGCTGGCGTGCTGCGCACTCGTCGGGGGGCTCCGCCCCCCACCGCCGCTCGCTCCGTTCCGTCGCTCACTCCCGCGGCGACCCCCCGTGTACGTGCTGAGCCGCCCTGTGAGGCAATGCCCGCGCGGAGCGCCGGGGGTAAAGCAGGGCGGAGCCTCCCAATAACAGAACGAGCATAATGGTCACGCCGCGGAAGATCGTGGACAATACTGTGGCCTGACCTCCTATGCTTAACTGGCTCACGCGCATCGGCGGGGATCCTTCCGAGCGCGAAATCAAAAGACTCAAGCCCGTCCTCGCTCAGATCAACGCCCTCGAGGACGACTACAAAGCCCTCTCCGACGACGCTCTGCGCGCCAAAACAGCCGAATTTCGAGACCGACTCGGCGAAGCCGAGACCCTCGACGATCTCCTGCCCGAAGCCTTCGCTGCCGTCAGGGAAGCGGCCCGCAGGACCATCGGCAAACGTCACTACGACGTGCAATTGCTCGCCGGCGCCGTCCTTCACTCGGGCCGCATCGCCGAGATGAAAACGGGCGAGGGCAAGACCCTGGTCGCCACCCTGCCACTCTATTTGAACGCGCTCGAGAAACGCGGCGCCCATCTGGTGACCCCCAACGACTACCTGTCACGCCTGGGCGGCGGCTGGATGGGCCCGATCTATCACGCCCTGGGCATGAGCGTGGGTGTGATCGCGCACGAGTTTGCCGCCGTCTACGACCCCGAGTTTCAGGATCCGCTCAAACACCCCGACGAACGTTTGAACCACTGGCGCCCGGTTGAGCACCGCTCGGGCGCTTATCAAGCTGACATCACGTATGGCACCAACAACGAGTTTGGATTCGACTACCTGCGCGACAACATGGTGTGGGAGCCAAAACAAAAGGCCCAACGTGAGTTGTATTACGCCATCGTCGACGAAGTTGACAACATCCTCATCGACGAAGCGCGAACTCCGCTGATTATTTCTGGCCCTGCTCAGGAAGCGAACCAGCTCTACGGGCTCATGGCCCTCGTGGTCAAAAACCTCGTGGCCGCATCCAAGCCGGAGGACGACGAAGAACCAGACCCGGAAGCCGACGTCCTGGTCGACGAGAAATACCGCGTCGTTACGCCTACGGAGCGTGGCATCGACAAGGTCGAAGGTATGCTCGCGCGTACCCTGGGGAACTTCAACGGCAGTATCTACGACGGGCAAAATGTCGTTCTGACGCACTATCTCGACAACGCGCTGCGAGCCCAGTTCCTGTTCCATCGCGACGACCAATACATCACCAATCCGGAAGGCGAGATCGTCATCGTCGATGAATTCACGGGACGCCTCATGCCGGGCCGACGCTATTCCGAAGGCCTGCATCAAGCAATTGAGGCGAAAGAAGGCGTCAAAGTCCAGCGCGAAAACATCACGCTCGCCCGCATCACCTTCCAGAACTACTTCCGTATGTACGAGAAGCTGGCGGGCATGACGGGTACGGCCTGGACCGAGCGCGAAGAGTTCCAGAAGATCTACGACCTGGACGTCGTGGTCGTGCCGACCCACCGGCCGATGATCCGCGTCGACAGCGGCGACCTGGTCTACAAGACCGAGGGGGCCAAGTTCAGCGCCGTCATCGACGAGATTGCCGAGCTACACGACAATGGGAGACCCGTACTGGTTGGCACGACCTCCGTCGAGAAGTCGGAGCAGCTCAGCCAATCGCTGAGGCGCCGCGGCATCGACCACGAGGTCCTGAACGCCAAGCAGCACGAGCGAGAGGCCTGGGTGATCGCCCAGGCTGGGCGGCCCGGCGCGGTGACGATCGCGACCAACATGGCGGGCCGGGGCGTCGACATTCTGCTGGGCGGCAACCCGGACGGCATGGTCGAGGCCAATTTGCGGAGCAAGGGCATCAGCCTCGAGGAAGCCACCGATGAGCAGCGTGGTGATGCCTGGGAGGAAGCCAACGAGCAATGTGAGCGCGATGCCGATCGCGTGCGGCTGCTCGGTGGGTTGCACGTGCTCGGCACTGAGCGACACGAAGCTCGGCGGATCGACAACCAGCTGCGCGGCCGGTCTGGGCGTCAGGGCGACCAGGGCTCGTCGCGCTTCTTCGTCTCACTCGAGGACGAGCTCATGCGGCGCTTTGGCGGTGGCACGATCGCCTCCCTCATGGATCGCCTCGGCCTGGAAGAGGACGTCCCGCTCGAGCACGGCATGGTCAGTCGTGCCATCGAGAACGCCCAGCAAAAAGTCGAGGCCTACAACTTCGACATCCGCAAGCACGTGGTCGAGTACGACGACGTGCTGAATCGGCAGCGCGACGTGATCTACGGCGACCGAGAACGCGTCCTGTTCGAGGAAAACCTCAAGGCGCTGATCATGGAGTGGGTCGAGGAGACACTCGTCTCGCTGACCGGCGAATGCCTGGGTGGCGATCGCCACAGCTGGGACCTGGATGCACTGCGCCAGCAGGTCGAGCGCATTTTCCCCATGCCCGAGAACTTCTCCTGGGAAGAGATCGACCGCCTGCACGACCGCGAAGAGGTCGTCGACAACCTCATGGAGCTCGCGGAAGCGGCGTACGACCACAAGGAGCAGGAGTTCGGCGCCGAGCAAATGCGTACGCTCGAACGCGCGTGGATGCTGAACATCATCGACAAGCTGTGGATCGAGCACCTGACGGCGATCGATGACCTGCGCGAAGGCATCGGTCTGCGAGCCTACGGGCAGCGCGATCCGCTGATCGAGTACAAGGTCGAGGCCGCCCGCATGTTCGACGATCTGCAGGGCGCGATCCGATCGAACCTGGTGAACACGATCTATCACCTGCAGCCACGGGTGCAGCAGCCACCGCCACCGCCGCCCACGGAGTCTGCGTTCGCGGGTCAGTCGCGCGGGGCCTCGCCGCCGGCCCGCAATGGCAGCGACGGCACGGCTGCGCGGTCGGCAGCGCCAGCAGGTGCACGTCCCGCACGTGCCCCAGGCTCAACGGCGCAAGCGGCGCGCGTGGCGCCCGCGAAAGTGGG
>JAFAPL010000339.1 GCA_019247135.1 Chloroflexota bacterium
AGACGCGCGGGGGCACGTGCGGGGCACCTCGATCGCAGTTCTGCGCGCAGGCGGCCAACGATTCGCCGTTGCAGGCATCCATCTCGACTTGTTCGCGGACGCGCGCTTGCGGCATGTGCACGAGCTGCACGCTGCCATCGACCGGCATGTTCCCGCGGAAGTGCCCGCCGTTGTCGCAGGCGACGTGAACGACGTGCCGGATTCCGCCGTATGGCAGGCGCTCGGGGAGCGCGGCGCTGATGCGTGGCTGACGAACGGCAATGGCACTGGTTACACGTACAGCGCGCGCCAGCCTAGGAAACGCATCGACGCAGTGTTCGCGGACGCCCGATTTCGAATTGGTTCGGCGCGAGTGTTGGATGGCGTGGACGTGGAGGTGGCAAGCGACCACCGGCCGGTGCTCGTAGAACTCGAACTGTCGTAGGGATGTGCCCGATGTGGAGCACCGCGTTAGGAAGGACGATCCCGTGCTGCCGGGCGAAGGCTCTTCGAAACGTAACGCGTTGCACTCTTCGCCAATCCGACATAGCTCAGTGAAGCGGATGAGCCACTCGTTGTCCCTGCGCCGTTTAAGCCGCCGTTAGAGTTGTCGCACGGTGCGACGAGACGGGAGCGAAGGGTGTCAGCTGCGACCGACGACGAGCTGCCGGCCGAGGCCTCCCGCCGGCTGCTCGCCGCCATTCGCACCGCCGTTGACGGCGGAATCGGCGCCGAGTACGGAGCCGGCTTCCGGGCGCCAGTGCGCCCAAGCGGCTCATCGCAGCTGCCGCTTGGATATACGGCTGTCCGAAGCTCTGCGGGGAGCCGTGGAAACCGCCAAATCCTGGTCGATCGGGAATCCGGACCACTCGTGACGTGGGCGTTCGAAACCTACGCATCCGGCACCGAGACGCTGTTCGACATGCTCGCGGGTTTGACGGAAAGAGGGCTGAAGCGCTCGTCCGAAGGGCGCTCCGCACCGCAGGCTCTGACACCTAGCGCACTAACCCGACTGTTGCGCAATCCGTTCTATCTCGGCCTGTCGACGTCGCGAACTTCTGGGCGCCCCGTGCGTCATCCGGCGCTGGTCGATCCCGAGACGTTCGACCGGGTGCAGCGCCGGCTCGACAACGAGGTTGGGAGCGGTGCGCGTCACCACCTCGACGGCGTGTTGTGGTGCGCGCGATGTGGTGGGCGCCTTCGGGTCCGCCGCCGGGGACAGCGTGCCATGCCGCCAGAGGTCGCCTGCAGCACCGCCACCTGTGAGCTTCACCCAGTTCGCGCCAATCTTGTCGACATCCTCATTGCCGAGCACCTAGCAGACTTCGCGATCGCGCCGAGCTTGCGCGCTGCCGTCGGCGACGCGCTCGGCGACTGCGAGGCGGTAGGCAATCTGCGAGCGGCCTACCTTGCGGCCACCCCTTCGGTGCGCCGCGAGTATCTGCGCACGCTGTTCGAACGAATTTCGTTCAGCGACGACGGCCACATCACCAGCCGGCCGCACAACCCGCCGGTCGTGGTGACCGGTCTGCGAGAGCTGCCGGTCGCACGCGCCGCGGCCGACGCTTCGCAAGACGCGGAGGTTGCGGAGGCTTACGACGTCGTGGATTCCGCGAACCGTCGTCACCTTGTGTCGGTCGCCGCCGCGGCGCGCGCCGTTGCGCGAGATGCGGGCGACACCCGGTCGGCCGCCGCGATGAGCGAGGGCGAGTCCGCTGTGCGCAACGGCACCCAGCTCGCCGAATTGGGTGGACCGCTCGACGGCGCTAGGGTCGCGTCGAAGGTTCCGTTCGCCGGACCGGATCGAGCGATGACGCTCGACACCCTCGACGTTCCTGCGGCACCCCGCCGGAGCGCGACGCGACCGGATGTGCCGCTTCCTCCGCAGATAGCGTTGCCAGCGTCCCGGCCACCGCGCTGGACTCGAGTTCGACGGCCGAATCCGCTCATTGCGATTTCCGGGCTCGTCGTGGCATGGGCCGGCGTCGTCCTGCTGAGCAGTCTCGTCGCGCCGGGGCCGGGCATCGTGCGCATTGCGCTGTTCGGGCACCTCGCCGCGCTGGTGGTCGGCTTCGGCGCCGTGCTGTTCGTCGACTGGCATGGACTGTTGTTCCTCGCCCGCCGTCGTAGCCACCGGGACGTGGTCGCCGTCGCCTGCAGCGCGCACCCGTTGATATGGCTCGGCGTCGCCGGACTGGCGGCGACAGGAGTGTTCCTTCGCCCGAACCTCTCGGCGCCGCTCACCTGGGTGAAACTCGGGCTCGTGCTGGTCCTCGCGGCAAACGGCATGGTTGCCGCGGCCCTGTCCGGACGGCTGCGCGAACTAGGCGACCGGCTGCCGTCGACTCGACTGCTAATGATCGGTGGCGTCGTCGCGGCCATCTCTCAGGCGGCGTGGTGGGGTAGCACCCTGATCGGGTTCATCAACGCCACATCCTGAGCGGCACCGCCTGACGGGGGATTGCGCCCGGTTCCATCTTGGCGTCCGATCAGATCACCGCGCCGTCGTCACCATCCTCGACCGGCCGATCTCGCAGCCGAGCCGCCAGCATGCCGGCGCCGAGCAACAGCGCAGCGACGCCCAACAAGAACCGCAGATCGCCGGTCACCCCGAGCAAGCGACCAAAGGCGAGAATGCACAGACCCGCAGCAAGAACGACGAGCGCAGCCACGGTCGCGAGCGAGAGGCGGGGCAGCGGGGGCGGCGCCGGCGGAACGTAGTGCTCGTCGTCGTCTTCCCCGGCGGATACCGGCGGAGCCAAACGTGCGCGCCATTCGGCATCTTCGCGTGTCAGGTCGCGTTCCGCGGCACGCACCGCGGCCACCGTGTCGACGTGCCAATCCGCGATCAGTCCTGCGAACTCCGCGTCCGTCTGCGCTGGATCTGCACCCGCTGCCAGCAGGAACGACCGGGTCGCGGCCCCCACGATTGCGCGCGCATCCGTGCGGTCGTCTCGCGAGACGAAGAGCCGCTCACGCTCGCTCGGTGGCAGCGGTTGCTCGAGGTATGCAGCGATCCCTGCCCGTCCGAGCGCCTCGAGTACCGTGTCGCCCACCTGCGGATCAAGCTCGACCAGAGGGGCGAACTGAGCAGCATCCAGCCCGTTGC
>JAFAPL010000557.1 GCA_019247135.1 Chloroflexota bacterium
GCGAGCTCGTCCCAGGTCTTGGGGGGCGCGCTGATGTTGTACTTCTGCAGCAGATCGGACCGGTAGTACAGGATGCCGAAATCCGAGAAGAACGGCATCGCGACGAGCGCTCCGTTGACCGTGTTGTTCGCGACGATGCCCTCATAGTGCTGCTTGGCCGCGTCCCCGAGCTTCGGCCCGAGGTCGACCAGGTTGGGAGCGAACGCGCCTGGCCAGATGACGTCGACCATGAAGACGTCCAGATCCGGCGATTGGCCCTGGAAGAAGCGCTGGTATTGCGCGAACGTGTCGGTCGAGCTCTGCGGACGCGGGATGACGTTGACGGTGATGCCCGTGTCCTGCTGGAACCGTTGCGCGGCGGCCTTGTCCAGGTCGTTGCCCATGCCGACGCCATCGCCGTAGTACACGATGGTCGTACCCGCATATTGTCGGCTCGCATTCGGCACGGCCGGCGGGTTGGCGAGGGTGACGCCACCTGGCGCGGCGGTCGGCGACGCGGCGGCAGCGGCGGGGCTGGCGGCCGGTGAGGCTGCCGGCGACGCGGCTGGGCTTGCAGCGGGGCTAGCGGCCGGTGAGGCTGCCGGCGAGGCGGCCGGGCTTGCAGCCGGGCTGCCCGCGGCGGCGGGACTGGCAGCCGGGCTTGCGGCCGCGGGTTTGGTCGGAGCGGCGCCGGCAGGGGCAGACGTCGCGGCGGGTTGGGAGGGCTGGGAACAGGCTGCGAGCACGCTGGCGGCGGTGGCACCCACGGCACCGAGCAGGAATGCTCGGCGATTGAATGCACGACCCTCGGCTCGGTCGATGTCCATCAATCGTCTCCTTTTAACCTTTTCATCGTACTTTATGAACGACAAACACGCGGCCTGGGTTCCGCGAGCCGCGCGGCGAGGCGGCGCAAGCCGCCGGTATCAGCCAGGCGAGAGTTACAGTCAGTCATAGGAGGAGCGGAATCATGACTATGGATCGGTGGGACCCATTCCGTGAAATGCTGACCCTGCGCGAGGCGATGGATCGGCTTTTTCAGCAGAGCGTCGCGGGCACGGGGCAACTGCTGCACAACGTGCGCGGAGAACTCGTGCCGATGGATGTGATCGAACGCGACGACGCGTACGAGGTCCGTGCGACATTACCGGGCGTCAGGCCAGAGGATCTGGAAATCATCGTCCAGGGCGAACGGCTGACGGTGCGGGGGCAGGTCAAGTCCAGCGACGAGCAGCGGGAAGAGAACTGGCTGATGCGCGAACAACGCATCGGGACGCTGCAGCGCTCGATCACGCTTCCGAGCCCGGTTCAATCGGACAATGCCGAAGCGCGACTGGAACACGGGATCCTGAGATTGCGGCTACCCAAGGCGCAGCAGGCGCGCCCGCGGCGAATCGCGATTGGTACGCAGGGCGGCGGTTCCTCCGCAACCGAGGGGCATGGGCACGGCTCGCGCGACCACACAGCCGAGGGTGATCGGGTCACCGAGGAGTCGCAAGAGTCGTTTCCGGCGAGCGATCCGCCGTCCTGGACGCCGGAGCGCACCTAGATGGTTGATACAGGCGCCGCGGCGAGCGCGCGCCTGTACTCGACGCTGAAGTCCGATCCAAACCAGTACGATCGGTGGGCATGCCCGTGTGGCTGTTGAAGACCGAGCCCACTGAGTTCAGCTTTGGTGATCTCGTCGAGCGCGGCGTCGAGCCCTGGGACGGCGTCAGCAACCCGCAGGCGCTACGTAATCTTGCGGCGGCGCGGGAGGGCGAGACGTGCGTCATCTATCACACGGGTGACGAGCGGCGGGCGGTCGGGCTTGGCACCGTCGCGCGGACGGCCTATCCAGATCCCAAACAGAACAACCCGCGCCTGATCGTCATCGACGTGAGAGCCGGCGCTGAATTGCCGAATGCGGTGACGCTGGCGCAGATGAAGGCGGATCCGCGGTTTGCCGACAGTCCCCTGGTGCGCATGGGGCGGCTGTCGGTTGTTCCGCTCTCTGACGAGCAGTACGCGGCCATCCTGGAGATGGCAAAGGTTTAAAAAAAGCGAAGTCAAAGTCAATCGCGCGCGGGCTGGCACGTGGGGCACCAGTAGGTCAGACGACTGAGGCGGCCCTGGCGCTGACTACGAATTGGCGTACCGCAGCGGAGACACGGCTGATTGGGCCGACTGTAGACCCAGAGGGAGCCGCGGCCCGCGGCATCGACGCGCGTTGTGATCCTGTGCGGCTGACCGGGAGCCACGTTTTGCCGCAGCAGCGTCTGTGCAGTCGAGACGAGGCGTTGCAAGTCGGAATCGGTGAGTGCCGAGACGTGCGTCCATGGGTTGACGCGGTCGATGAACAGGATCTCGCTTTTGAACACGTTGCCGATGCCCGCCAGGTTGGTTTGATCGAGCAGCGCCTCGGCGATCTCGGTGTCCGGATGGCTGCGCAAGCGCTGCAGCGCGGCGTGACCGTCGAACGAGTCTGACAGCAGGTCGGGGCCGAGACGCTGGAGACCGCCGTGGATCGCTACGGCACGGTCAGGCATCAACTCGACGACGGGCGCACTGAAGCAGACGACCACATGTTCCGGTACTTCGAGGACGACGCGCGCCTGCCATGCAGGACGACGCCAGCGCTCTCCAGGTGCGTAACGATGCCACGAGCCGCCCATGCGCAGGTGGGTGTGCAAGGCGAGGCCGTTGTCGAAGCGGATCAGCATGTGCTTTCCCAGTGGCTCGACGGCCGCGACGCGGGCACCGATCACGCGTTCGATCGCCGGGCCCGGACGGCTGGCACGGGCGCTGAGAACAGGCTGACCGACGAGCAGCGGCCGCAAAGCGGCTGCCGTCTTGAAGATCGTGTCGCCTTCGGGCAATCAGGCGGTCCGAGCGCGCGGATGCTGCAGGGCGGGCAATCGCAGCGTGAGGCTGAGGTATTCGCGCGCGAAACCGGCCTGTTCGAAGAGACCGCGCTGCGGTGAAGTAAGGATGGCCTCCCCGTCGATTCGCTCGAGCACCAGCTCGCGGCGGGAGCTGTTTTCGGCCAGACGCTGGAGTGCGGCGACAGCTGCTTCGGCGTGGGTGTCGAAGGCGGGCAGCGTGACGAGGCCCTTGTGACTGCGCTCGACGTAGAGCGTCGGTTCCCCGTCGACGGTGACCACGTACGCGCCCGCGGCCCGCTGCAGTTTAGGAACCTTCTGCTTCGGCCAGGGCAGTGTGGCGCCGTATGGGTTGGCCGGGTCGCCCGCGGCAAGGACCTGGATGACATGAGTCTCGGGTGCTTGACGTTCCGCGCGCAAGCGGTCGACGGCGCCCGGCAGGGCGAACTGCGCAGCCCCAAGGCCCTCGACGAAGTAGCCGCGGCGAATCTTGCCGGCCTCCTCCATGGCGCGGAGGACAGGGTAAACCGCGGCGAACCCGCCGGGAATGCCTTCGCCGAGGACTGACTCACGCGTCAGCACGCCGTGGCGTTCCAACAACGTGAGGGCGAGCGCGTGTGCGCGCTCCGTGCTCGTGGCGGTGGTAGGGCGCACGAGCGACCAGCGGCCCGTGGCTTCGGGGGGTCCGGTGCGGCTGAGATGCAGTGGCCTGCGTGTGCGGCTCTTGCGGAGCAAGTGCAGGCGGAGCGGAGCAAGCGTGTCGTTGGTGACCTCGCCCGACCAGACGAGATCCCACAAGGCGTCGAGCACCATGGCGTCGGTGGCGCCGGGCACGGCAGACACGATCTCACGGAAGAACGAGGCACCGCGTTTTTCCAGGTGCTCGCGGATGCTGGCGTGGATCGGTTCGGCGGGAGGATCTTCTGGCGTGCCAGGGACGAGCAAGTCGAGGCGTTCTCGCCGGAGTAGTGAGACCCTGCCGTCCTCGCCGCCGAGCGAGCCGCGACCGAGCCAGACGAGTTCGCCCGCCGCGCACAGCTCGTCGAGCAGTCGCGGCTGATAGCCGTGCACGCGCGCGGGCAGCACGTCACGTTCGTAGATGGACCAGGGCAGGAACACGCCTTCGAGCTGGCCAACGACTTCCAGCAGACGGTCGAGAGAGCCGGACTCGGTGGCCACGCCGTGCCAGGCCGGCAGAAAACGGGCGAGCGCGGTCGCCGGTACCGGCTCCACCTCGCGACGGAGTCGGGCCAGCGAGCGGCGGCGCAGTGAACGCAACACGTCCGGGTCGCACCACTCGCGTTCAGTCCCGCCAGGCCGGAATTCGCCGCGCAGGATGGCGCCGCGTTCCTCGAGACGGCGCAGGGTGTCGTGCACGAGTGCACCCGGCAAGCCCCAGCGAGTTGCCGGATCGCGCGCCGTGAACGCGGCGTGCGTTCGTGCGTAGCGCAGTAGCAAACCTTCCAGCGCGTCGGTCGTGGTTTCGAGGTATGCGTCAGGAACACCGCGCGGTGGCTGGATGCCGATCGCGTCGCGGTAGCGGGCGACGTCTTCGACGGCGAGCCAGCGCTCCTCCGACGCGATGCGAACGCGCACGGCGCGGCGCTCGGCTTCGAGCGACGACAGCCACGACGACCCGTCGGCCGACGAACGAGCGTTGACTTCGGCTGCCGAGAGGTCGCCGAGCCGCCGTAACAGGTCGTGTAACTGATCCGGGTTGCGCGCGCGCCGATCGCGCAGCCATTGCAGCTCGAGCTCCAGTTCCTCGAGCGCGGCCGGATCGAGCAGCTCGCGCAGCTCCTCCTGACCGAGCAGTTCGCGCAAGCGCTCGCGATCGAGCGCCAGGGCCTGGGCTCGCCGTTCGGCCAGTGGCGCATCGCCCTCGTACATGAACTCGGCGATGTAGTCGAACAGCAGCGACCTGGCGAAGGGAGAGGCAGAGGCTGTCTCGACCGAGGTGATGCGGATGTGGCGCTGCTGGATCCCGCGCAGGATGTCCTGCAGGGCCGGCAGATCGAA
Organism: Chloroflexota bacterium; assembly: GCA_019247135.1. The sequence goes on from JAFAPL010000557.1 coordinate 4,860, forward strand.
GACGTCCTGCAGGCACTCGCGGTACGTCTCCAGCAAGATCGGGAACGACCCGTACCGACTCGCCACTGCCATCAGGTCGGCCGCTTTCTGACGCAGCTGCCACAGCGGCGTGCGCGCGTCG
>JAFAPL010000644.1 GCA_019247135.1 Chloroflexota bacterium
AGCGCGGGTGCGAGTGTCTTGCTGGCGCTCCCAATGTACGCCACATGTTGGCGATCCAGGCCTTGCAAGGTTCCGACCGGTTGGCCGTCATAGCCGTACTCCGCGTCGTAATCGTCCTCAACGATCAAGCCGTCTCGCGCAACTGCCCAGTCGAGCAGCGCGTGACGCCGCCCAGCAGACAGCACCACACCCATCGGCAGTTGATGCGCGGGCGTAACCAGCACCATGCGTACATCAGTTTCGCCGAGGTCCGTGACCCGAATCCCTTCGTCGTCAACGCGCACCGGCCCAGGCAGCGCGGTACGCCCTTGCGACGCTCATCCTCTGCGCCGTCGCGAGACGGCAACACCAGTTCGTGATCCCCTCATGGCGTGACGTTCTCCTCTTCATCGCGCTGGGCGCCACCGGCCTGGCCGGCTTCAACGTCTTTGTCGTCCTGGCGGTCGCCGACGCCGATCCGTCCGCGGTCGGCGTGATCATTGAAGGAGCGCCAATTGTGCTGGCGTTGGCGGGTCCGTTGCTGAGCAGAGCGGCGCCGTCGACTCGCCTTGTGCTTGCGGCTTGCGTTGTGACTGCTGGTGCGGGACTCGTCGAGGGGGTAGCGGGCTCGACCACATCGAGAGGCCTGGTGCTTTCATTCGGTGGGCTTGTGTGTGAGGTGGCGTTCTCGGTGCTTGCCGCCCCGATTTTGCGGAGGATTCCACCGATTGGCGTCTCCATGTACGCGTGCGTAGCCGCAACCGGTCTACTGTTCGCGGCCGCGCTGGTCGCCGGAGTCCAGCGGCCAACGCTGGCCGAGGCAGGCGTTGTTCTGTATCAAGGCGTTGCGACTCCGATCGCGTTGGTGGCGTGGTACGTGTGCATCCAACGTTGTCGGAGTCGCGCGCACGGGCATTATTGTAGGGTTGACGCCCGTCGCCGCGTTTGTGACCGGAGTGCTTCGTGGGAACCGGCAGTTTCCACGTGCTGCGCGCAATTGGCACGCTGGTGGTCCGCGCGGGCTGCCGATTGGGGGACTGCACCAGCCTGCTAGGCCATCGACCACATGCTCCCTGCCGTCCTGGGCTGACGGCCGAATCGCCAGACGAAGAACCATGTGACCAGAATCTCGATGAAAACGACGGTCACCGCGAGGTAGTTCGTATCGGAGCTCGGCGCATTGGGATCCGGGGTGCCACCAGCCGCGAAGAACAACGGCAGGTTGATCACATTGAAGATGATGATGGCCGCGAGCAACGACCATCGACCGCGGTACACCCACCAGCAGCCGATCCCGTAGGCAGTCTCGACGATGAACGCCAGGAGCGGAACCCCATACAAGCCCGATCCAAGCTTGATGCTCTCCAGGCCAGGCGCAAGCGCGATGTCCTGCTGGTGAGTGGCAAGATCGAGAACCAGGTGCGAGCCGACGGCCAGCCCGAGGGCCAACCCCAGCGTGGCCTGACGGAAGCCGAGCGCGAACAGCGCCCAGGCCAGCACTGCCCAGAACAGCATCATCACTACTGAATGCGAGTAGGGCATGTACGCCAGGCGCGTGACCCCGCCGACCAGGATCGTGCGCTCAATGCCCAGGTAGTTGAAAACCACCCAGAGCACCTCGACGAACTGAACGGCCAGCAGCAGCCAGAGCAGCCGCAGATCAGGGTAGTGCTTCTTGAAGAGCAAGGCGGTCGCGGCGTGATTGATCGCGTACATCGGTCAACGCGTTCTCTGATGTCCGTGATGAACGACACGCGTTAGCGGAAGTGGGGCCCTCTGCTCCTGCAGTCCGCGCCGAGCCCAGCCCACGATGCGGTGCAGCCATCGATGGGGCACGAGCAGCGACCCGGACCCCGAAGACAGTAAGGCTAGTCGCAGCAGCAACTGGTCATGCGACGCATCAGCGACGCCACATAGCGCACACATCGCGTTCCTCCTGGTGTTTTGGCGTGGCACGATACCGCGTGGAGCCTCCGCAGCGTTCGACAGCTCGGTAGCACATCGGACCGCGCGACTCGATCATCGGAGCAACCGCAGTCAGTACCGAGTTGAATCGCTGCCAACGGAGGCACGCGGTTGCGCGGTTTACGCTGTTGCAGCCGTACCTTGAAGAATGGGACCTCGTCGGCAAAAGTGTCCCATCCATCGGTGCTGGTCCCGCGTGTGCGCAAGACCTTGTGGCCGCACGGACCGGCGCCGGGCTTGTCACAAACTCGAGGGCTCGCCGATCTATGTCCTTGCAAACCCGAATCCCGAACCACAGGAGGTTGCATGGGCACCAATCTGATCAGCGATGTGCAAACACTTGGCCTCGCGGCCGCAGCCCCGAGATGTGAGCCATTGGCGCGTCCGCCCTGGCTATCCGAAGCCGTCTGGCCATTTCCAGCCGTCAGCGTTCGAGTTGACGACGCGAACGTGGCGGTCACAACTGGGGGTAGCGGACCAGCACTGCTGTTCGTACACACTGGTTTGTCCTCGATCATCTGGCGCGACGTCATGTCCATGCTGGCGGCGGATTTCCAGTGTGTGTCTCTTGACGCGCCCGGAACGGGCCTGAGCCAACGGCTACCGCATGGCAGAATCGACATCAAGCATTCGGCGCATGCCGTCACCGCCGTCATCCGAGAACTCGAGCTCGAGGACCTGGTCCTGGTGGTCCACGATCTGGGTGGCTTGACCGGCATCGCGGGCGTCGCCGATGTGCCCGAACGCGTGCGCGGGATCGTGGCGGTGAACACATTCGCCTGGCGCCCGTCCGAGTTCCCGTTTCGCGCGATGTTGGCGCTCATGGGAAACCCGCTCGTACGCGAATTAGACGTTGCCACTGGCTTGTTATCCCAGATCACCGCCACGTCATTCGGCGCTGGGGGCAATC
>JAFAPL010000646.1 GCA_019247135.1 Chloroflexota bacterium
CTGGCCGCCAAGTCGCTGGAGTCAGTGCGTGCTGACAGCGGCCTCCGCCTGCTGCCGACCACCACCCTGGAAACCTGTCCACCGCTGGCGCTGCTCTGCGTCCCCGGCGGCCTGGGCGTCGAGGCGGTGCTCAGCGACCATGCCTACCTGGCCTTCCTGCGCCGTATGGCTGCTGGCGCGCGCTACGTGACCTCCGTGTGCACGGGCGCGCTGGCGCTCGGGGCGGCGGGGCTACTGGCCGACCGCCAGGCCACGACTCACTGGCTGTCGCGGCCGCTGCTGCCTGCGTTCGGCGCCGAGCTCGTCGACAAGCGCGTGGTTGTGGACGGCCCGCTGATCACCGGCGGCGGGGTAACCGCCGGCATCGATTTCGCGTTGCGCGTGGTGGCGGAGCTGCACGGCACGGCGCTGGCCGAGGCGATCCAACTCGCGATCGAGTACAACCCTGACCCGCCGTTCTCGGCCGGCTCACCGGCCAGCGCTGGGCCGGAGGTCGTCGCGGACGTTGAAGCGGCCGCGCGCCAACGGATGCGACGCCTGGCGGAGCAGGTCGACCGCGCGGCCGCGGCCCTGAGCGCAAGCGCGACCTGAGCTTTCCGGCCGGTAGGCACCGCGATCGGCGACCAGGACGCGAAAGGCGCGCTGCCTCGGCCAGGCCTACCCGACCATCTGCTGCGCCTCCGGCAGCTTGCGCGATCGGCTGGGCCGCGTCGGCACCGTCAGGAGGCCGCTTCGGTGCCGGACTGACCTGGGCTCAGCTGGATGCCGCGACTGCGGAGCACGGGCTCGCCGTCACCGGCGGGCGAGTCTCGCACACCGGCGTGGCTGGCTTCAGTATGGCGCACGCCATGCTCGAGCAGGTTCCCGACATCGTTGGGCTCACGTCGCTCGGTTGCAACTTCATCTGCACCGTGAAAGTAGCGTCGCACCTGAAGGCGCTGCGGCCGGAACTACCCCATTCTTCTGGGCGGCCCGCATGCCTCCATACTCGATCAGGAGATCCTCGCGCGGTTTCCGCAATTCGATGCTATTGTTCGGCATGAGACTGAGTCCACACTTGTCGCACTCATCGACGCACTCGATGGAGCTCGTGTAGGCACGATTCCGGGGGTCACGTGGCGAGATGGTGGTGACATCGTTGCGAATCCAGGTGCGCCGCTGATTGCCGATCTCGATGAACTGCCATGGCCGGCGTATGACGCCTATCCGATAGACGACTCAAGCTTGGCGTGCTGCGCCTCGAAGCGGGTCGGGGTTGTCCGTTCAGCTGCACGTTCTGCTCGACGCCAGTTTCTTCGGGCGGAAGTACCGTCTCAAGTCCGCGCTACGGCTTTGCCAGGAGCTCGACTGGCTGCACGACAAATATCGGATTTCGCACTTCGCGCTGACTCACGATCTGTTCACTGTCAACAAGGACAAGGTGCGGGAGTTCTGCATGCAAGTCGCCGGCCGGGGCTACACCTGGACATGCTCAGCTCGAATGGACTGTGTGGACCCCGCATTGCTGGAGGATATGTATAGCGCTGGCTGCCGATCGATCTACTATGGCGTGGAGACGGGGTCTGCGCGCATGCAGAAGATGGTGGACAAGCACCTGGACCTGGCGCTGTTTGCACCAACCCTCGATTCGAGCCGAAAGGTCGGCCTCGCTGCGACCGCGTCATTCATCACCGGTTTCCCAACTAAGGAGCAATCGGATCAGGATGACACGCTGGATATGATCGGCTCATGTTTCTCGAGGTATCCAGCCGGTGTTACGCTGCAACTGCATCTTCTGACGCCAGAGCCGGGCACTCGGCTCATGACTGACTTTGCCGAGTTTGTCGACTATGACGGCCACATCTCCGACTTCAATTTTCCCACGCTCGAGTCGGATGATAGGGCGGTCATTCGCCGGCACCCGGCTGTATTCATGAACCAGTACTTTTACCGAACGGTCCTGCCTCGCAGGCAGCATGTATTTGTCACCGCGGTCCACCCGGTCCTGTACCGGCTTGGTTTTCGCGTACTGCGTCACCTGTTGAGCTACTACAATGGCCGTTACAGCCGGTTGTTGCGAAGCATGTTCGACTGGGCGAGTACTCAGGACCAGTCAGTCCCACTCGACAACCTAGTGTGCAACTATATGGAGGCGACGTGGGGTCGTGAACACTATCTCACATCGCTCGTCCGCTATCTGCTGGCAGCGGCACGGCTCGAGATTTCTCCGCTGCCCGGCGCTCATGTGGTTCTGATGCCAACTGCGCG
>JAFAPL010000668.1 GCA_019247135.1 Chloroflexota bacterium
GTTGAACAAGCATGGCGAAAGGCGCGGCAGCCCGCGAGAATAAGCCAGGCGATTCGCATGCGGGCTATCGGTGCAACTCGCCGAGCGTCAACTTCGAGGAAGTTGAACAAGCATGGCGAGGGGCGCGGTAGCCCGCGAGAATAAGCCAGGCGATTCGCATGCGGCTATCGGTGCAACTCTCCGAGCGTCAACTTCAAGGAAGTTGAACAAGCATGGCGAAAGCGCGGCAGCTCGCGAGAATAGGCCAGGCGATTCGCACGCCGGCTGCTGCTGCACCTCGCCGAGGTTCGCTTAGCGCGCGAGAGTCCAGGCGATGCCCGGCGCGAGGCTGACTATCACGACCAGGATCGTCGCGAGCACGACGCCTGGCAGGACCACTCGAGGCGTTGCGCCCTCGGCCCGCAGCGCGGCCAGCAGGTCCGGCACCGGCCGCAGATAGTAGAGCACGCTGAACACGCCGCCCGCGGCGGCGATCAGTGTCGGCAGCGGACCGGCTGACTGCCACGCCACGACCAGGACCGCGAGCTTGGCCCAGAAGCCCGGCGTCGGCGGGATGCCGCTGAGCGCGAACAGCCCGAGCGCGAGCGCCAGCGCACGCCCCCGACCCATCGTGCGTAGCTCCGGTTCCGCGCCCGTTCCTGCCAGCGCCGCGAACACCAGCATCGCCATGCTGGCGTACAGGCCCGCGTAGAAGACGGCGGTGTTCGGCCCATTGGGCAAGCAGCCCAGGGCCAGCCCGATGAAGCCGGCGTGGGTAATGGCCGAGTAGGCCAGCATGCGCCGCAGTGTGCGGCCGTGTGCCAGCGCGCCGAAAGTGCCCCAGATGATCGTCAGACACCCAATCCACACGAGCAGCGGCGCCGCGGGCGCGCCCGCCGACAGAACGACCCGCCCCAACGCATACGCGGCCGCCAGTTTGCTCGCGCTCATGACGAACCCGGCGACAGACGCCGCCGCCGCGGTGTAGGCGTCGAGGGCGCCCCAATGCAGGGGGAACACCGCCAGCTCGAAGCAGAGCCCGAGCACGACGAGCACGACGCCCGCCAGCGTGAGCGGGTTGGCGGAGACCTGATCGGCCGTCGGGAAACCGAAGGATCCCGTCCCGAGGTACACCAGCCCGACGCCATAAAGCAGGCCGGCCAACGAGATCGCGCCGAGGACGAAGTATTTGAAGGAAGCTTCGAGGCAGCGGTCGCCTCGACCCAGCGCGACCAGGATCACGGCGCTCAGGGCCAGCGTTTCCAGGCCGATGACCGCCTGCAGCAGGTCGGTCGCGCCCGCGAGTGCGATGCCGCCCGCACTGCCGAGCAGGAGCAACGCGGAAACTTCGGCCACGTGCGCGGGCACGGCGGTCTGCAGCACCGGCAGGACCAGCAGCGCGAGCAGCGCGATGGCACAGATGCCGACGACGGCCAGGCTGGGCTGGGGCCCGAACGCTCCGACCAGGAGCGCGACGATCGCAAAGATCGCTCCGACGACGCTCGCCAGGATCGAGTTGGTCGACAACATGGAGATCAACAGCAGCGCGACGACTGCGCCTATCACCAGTACGCTCGCGGCAACCAGATGTGCCGGGATGCCCGCGATCATCGGACGACCTCTCGGAGGAACAACACGATCGCGAGGCCGACCAGGGAGCCGAACGCGTAGAGCGGCAGAAGACCCGACTGAGCGCGCGCAACCAGATCGTCCGCGACCGCGTAGCCAGCGCGAGCAATCGCGCTCACCCAGCCAGCGGCGGCGTACGAGGTCGCCGTGGCGGGCGCCGGCGCGGCGGCGGGCTGCCGCATCGAATACCAGTACGCGCCCGCAAAACCAAGGGCGCCCAGTACGAACGCGATCCAGCCAGTCACGGCGAAGGGGCTCGGTAGTGGCTCTATCGCTCCGAGCGGTCCGCTCAATTGGCCGGTCAAGGCTCCGCCGAGCCAGCCGAACGCGATCGCGCCCACCATCAGCGGCACGAGCGACCAGTCCATCAAACGCTCCGACGACTCGTCGTGATGCACCGCGTGCGGGTCGCGCGCGGGCGCCATGTAGACGATCGTGAACAGCCGTCCGATGTACAGGCCCGTCAGCACGACGCCGAGAAGCAAGAGGTAGCCAACCCAGGGCATGCGCGAGTTGATCGCGGCGTCGATGATCGAGTCCTTGCTGAAGGAGCCCGCGGTGATGAGCGGCGTGCCGATCAGCGCGAGCGAGCCGATGAGAAAGCCCGCGCGGCTGAAGCGGAAGAAACGACCCAGTCCGCGGAGGTCGGCCAGCCCCTCGAGCCCGCCCGCGCCGTGGATGACGATGCCCGCCGCCAGGAACAGGAGCGCCTTGAAGGACGCATGCGTGAACAGGTGGAACAAGCCGGGGAACGGTGCGCCCACGCCGACAGCCGCGAACATGTACCCGAGCTGGGCAACCGTGGAGTACGCAATGCCCTTCTTGAAGTTGCCCTGGAAGAAGCTCGCGACACTCGCGGCGAGCGCGGTCACGACGCCGATGATGGCGATCCACAAGGCGACCGTCGGTGCTTCTTCGATCAGGGCGTGCGTGCGAACCAGGAGGTAGACACCCGCTGCGACCATGGTGGCCGCGTGGATCAGGGCGCTGATCGGTGTTGGACCTGCCATGGCATTGGGCAGCCAGAAGTACAGCGGACCCTGCGCTGATTTCGCGGCGGCCGCGACGAACAGCAGGAGGGCGATCAATTCCGCGCCGCCCGGGCCGCTGGTGCACTGGCTCGTGTTCAACGTGACGAGCGCGCCGCAACCTCGCGGAACGAACGCGGCGGCGATCAGCAGGGCGGCATCACCGACCGCGTTGGCGGCCAACGCTTGCAGGCCGGCACCGAGGGTGCCTTCGCGGTCGCGCCAGAACGAGATCAGCAGGAAGCTGGAGATGCCGACTCCCGTCCAACCGATCAGCAGGACCGCCAGGTCGCCAGCCAGGACCAGCAGCGCCATCGCGCCGACGAACAGGTCGAGATAGGCGAAGAAGCGGCGGCGGCCCGGGTCCTCCGCCATGTAGCCGAGCGAGTACACGTACACGAGCGTGGCCACGAAGCCAAGGATGGCCAGCATGAACGCGCTCAGCGGATCGGCGAGCGAGCGAAATGAGCCGTCAGGTAGGAACGGCAGCCAGTTCTGAAATTCGACCGAGTACGAGCCGCCCTGCAGAAATGCGATGACCGCGACCACCAGCATCACGGGTGGTCCAGCGAGACTGGCGTATCCGGCTTTGCGGTTGTCGGCGGGCACGCCCAGCGCAGTCAGCAACAGACCTGGCAGGGTGAACACCCACGCCCAGGCGAGCAACGCGGTCATCCGTGAAGCTCCGTGGCTCCGTCGACGTCGGCAATGGTCCGATTCCGAAACAATGCCAGCGCGAGAGCCAGCCCGATGACCGCCTCGGCCGCGGCGAGGACGAGCACGATCAGCGCGGCTGATTCTGCATCCGCTAGCCCATGCACGCGCGCCCCAAGGACGATGACCAGGTTGGCCGCGTTCAGCATGATCTCGACGGCCATCAGCATGGCCACGGGATGGCGATGCACCAGCGCGGCGGCGCCGCCGATGGCGAACAGCCCGGCGGAGGTGGCGAGGACGAGCACCTCGGAATTCATGCGCGTCCCAGGCGGGCCCGCAGGTCCATCGAGAGCCGTACGAGTGCGACTTCGAGAAAGGTCATCGGTGGAGCACCAGTTTGCGGGGCTCCGTTGCGGCCTGCGGCTTTCGGGCAATGGTCGGGCGTGGCTCGTGGCGGCGCCAGATCGCCACGCCGCCAACGATGGCGACGAGTAGCAGCGGCGCCGTCAGCTCGAACGGCCCGATCAGTGGCCCGAACAGGGCCTGGCCAACGGCGGCGACGCTGAGATCGAAGTTCGGCGCCGGTGCGGGAATTCCGCGAGCTAGCGACACGGCGAGCGCGACGACGATCGCTGCCGCGGCAACACACGCAGCCGCGATACGGTTGCCTTGAGGGGCGAGCTCCAGGCCGCCCGCGGGCAGCAGCGTCACCACGAACAGGAACAACACCACGATGGCGCCTGAATAGATCAGGATCTGCCCGACGGCGACCATGCCCGCCGCGAGGATGCCGAACAACGCGGCGAGCGACAGGCTATGCACGAGGAGCGCGACCGCCGCATACACCGGTCGTCGTGCCAGCAGCACGCCCAACGCGGACAGCAGGGCGACGATGCAGCCGATCAGCAATGGAAAGAACAGGTCGTCCATGGCGTTACCAGGTTGGGGTCGACGGTCTGGGAGACCGCGGCAGGCTCAAGGCTCGTTGCTCCCTCATGCCAGCGGGTGGTGCCGGTCTTCAGGTGGCGAGGTGATGGGTGCGCCAAGCGGACGGTGGGTGCGATAGACCTCGCCGAGGTCGAGATCGTCCGGGATCTCCCGCCGCAGCTCTGAATCGGTCTGGTCGACGTCCGCGTGGTACTGGCGCCGCGGCGCGTACTTCTCGGGATCGAGCAGCATCTCCTTCGTGTACACGAACTCGCGTCGATGAAAATCGGCCAGCTCGTACTCGGGTCCGAGCCGGATCGCGTCCACCGGGCACGCTTCCTCGCAGTAGCCACAGAAGATGCAGCGGATCATGTTGATCTCGTAGATCGAGGCGTATCGTTCGCCCGTCGACGTCGGGTGTTCGGGATCGTTATCGTCGGCCTGCACGTAGATTGCCCCGGACGGGCACGCGGCGGCGCACAGCTCGCAGGCGATGCAGCGTTCCAGCCCGTCCTCGTGACGGTACAGGCGATGCCGACCGCGGAACGCTGGCGGCAGTGTTCGCTTGACCTCCGGGTAATTGAACGTGGTCGGCGGTCGACCGAACTCGCGCAGGGTCGTGAGAAAGCCCTTCGCGAGGCCTCTTGCACCATCGAAGACCATCTATGAGGAAGCTCCACCCGAAAGCGCCACGACCAGGATGGCCGTGACGAGTACATTCAGCAGCGCCAGCGGAAGCAGCACGCCCCACGAGAGCCGCATCAACTGGTCATAGCGCAGCCGCGGCAGCGTCCCGCGCAGCCACACGAAGATGAACGCGAACACCGTCATCTTGATCAGCAACCACCACGGCCCACCAATGAGGTTGAACGGCCCCGTCCACCCGCCGAAGAACAGCGTTGCGGCGACCGCTGACGCGGTGAGCACGTTGACGTACTCGGCGATGAAGTACATCCCGAACCGGAAGCCGCTGTACTCGGTGTGATAGCCAGCGACGAGCTCCTGCTCCGCCTCCGGCAGATCGAACGGTGCGCGATTGGTCTCGGCGACGGCGGCCGTGAGGTACAGCAGGAAGCCGAGCGGCTGCAGGATCACGAATGGAACAGAGCTGGCCTGCCTGGCGACTATTTCGCCGATGGAGAGCGTGCCACTCACGAGAGCGATACCGACCAGCGCCAGGCCGAGCACCAGCTCGTACGAGACGACCTGCGCGCCGCCGCGCAGCGCACCCAGCAGCGAGTACTTGGAGCCCGAGGACCAGCCGCCCAGGACAACGCCGTACACGCCGAGCGAGCTCGCGGCGATCAGGTAGACCAGTCCCACCGGCAGGTCCTGTATGACCAGCTCGATCTGACGGCCCGCCACCTGGAGGGTTGGGCCGATTGGAATGACGGCGAACGACGCGAGGGCGGCGACGAGCGATATGGCGGGTGCGATCGGATATAGCAGCCGATCGGCGCGGAGCGGTTGAATGTCTTCCTTGAAGAGCAGCTTCAACGCGTCAGCCAGTGGCTGCAACAAGCCCGACGGGCCGACGCGGTTCGGTCCAATGCGAACCTGTATCCGCCCGAGCATTCGTCGCTCGAACCAGGTCATGTACGCCATGCCCGTGAGCAGGGCAAGGATGATGACCAGCGACCGAATGAGGTCGATCAGGAAATCAAACACGAGCGACGAGGAGTTCCTCGGTGAGGGCGTCCGCGAATGTCGGGTGCGACTCGGCCATGGCGGCGCGGATCTCGGACAGCTGCTGTGGGACCCCGACTTGCAGAGCGCGCCCCAGTTCGGCGGCGACGCCCCAATCCGTCCGTGCGTTGAGCGGCGGCATGGCGCCGCCTTCCTGCCGCTGCAGTCTGCCTTCCAGGTTGGTGATGGTGGCCTGGCGCTCATAGGGATGCGCCATCGGCAGGACCACGTCGATGCGCGGGTCGTCTGGCACGGGCTGGGAAGTGGCCAGGATCAAGCGCGCCGGGCCGGTATCGAGCTCGGACCAGTTTTCGTCGCCGAACGCCAGAATGGCCTGTGCGTTGAGGACTTCTCCGGCGCGGCGGCCGGCAATCGTGGGTGCAAACTCCTGGGCGCCGCGACCATTGGCGCTCAACAACGGTGCGCCCACGAGTGCGTCGGCTTTCAGCGCTTGCTGAAGTGCCTCGAGCGCTTCGCGATGGTCGCGTACCAGCGCTGGATGGGCCAGCACAGCCGCTGGTGACGTGGCGCGAATCGCCGCCGCGGCTGCCATAAGGTCCGCTGAAATGCCCTCAGTGCTGCCGCGAATGGCATCCGCGAGGGGCTGTATCAGGCCAGCCGGTTCCTCTTTGAGCCAGTGCTTCGTCTGGCGCCAGAGTCCGTTCTCGGGACCGAGCACGACCAGCGACGCACCGTTGCTGACGGCCTTCGCGATCCAGAGCGCCAGGACCGGCAGCTGATTCCACGCGTCGAGGCCGACCAGGACGACGGTCTTGCTCTTCGCCAGGTTTTCGATCGCGCCGGTGACCGGCCAGGTGTCTTCAACCGCGGGCCACAGGGCGGCATTCAGGCGCGTGCGCTCTAACAGCCAGAATGCTTCGTTCGACAAACCGCCCGAAGCAAGCACGGAGCCGTTCTGCAACAGTTCCGCGCTGCGCTGCAGCGCTTCCGACCAGGTTGCGACCCGGAGCGCACCACCCTCGCGCAGCATCGGCCGCGCCGGGCGAGCGCTGTGCGGCGCGGGCATGGTCTCGTAACGACCGACGTCGCACAACCAGCCGCCATCTACCGTGGGATTTTCACGCGACTGCAGGCGCAGCACCGTCTCAGTGCGGCTGTGCACTTCGATATTGCAGCCCACGCTGCAGCCGTTGCACACGGACGGGGTCCGGACCAGATCCCACGGCCGCGCTTTGAAGCGGTAGTCGCGGCTGGTGAGCGCGCCTACTGGGCATAGCTCGGTGGTATTGCCCGAAAAGATCGAGTCATACGACTCGCCCGTAAGGGTGTCGATCTCGCTGTCGGGGCCACGCTGCACGGCCGCCAGGGCTTCGTCGCCAGGGATTTCCTGGTGGAAGCGCACGCAGCGGTAGCACATGATGCACCGCTCGCGATCCAGGATGATGTGCCGCCCGAGCGGATACGCCTTCTCCTTGTGGCGCTTTTCTTCCGTGAAACGGCTGACGCCCAGGCCGTAACCGAACGTATTGTCCTGCAGCGGGCACTCGCCACCTTTGTCACAGATCGGACAGTCCAGCGGGTGATTGGCCAGCAGAAGCTCGATGACGCCGTTCTGCGCGGCGATCACGTCCGGCGTGGTCGTGTGGACCACCATGTCGGCCGCGACCGGCGTCGTGCAGGCGGTCTGCAGCCTGGGCAGCTTTTCGATCTGCACCAGGCACATGCGGCAAGCGCCCACTGATTTCAGCTTGGGGTGATAGCAGAAGACGGGGATCTCGAGGCCGATCAGCTTCGCGGCCTCCACAAGCAAGGTGCCCTTTTTCGCGGTCAGGCTCTTTCCGTCGATGGTGAGCGTCACTTCGTCCGAGGGCGGCGACGGGGGCGGCGCCGGTTGAGCCGGCTGGGGCGCGTTGCCGGACTGCTGAGGCGCCGCATGCGGCGTCGGTGGCGAATGTTGCGGATTGCTGCCCTGAGTCATCGACTACGGCCTGCGCGAGCATGACATGCGGGCTGCCGCACCGACCGGCCAGAGTTTTTCAAAGGGGTAGAACCCCTTTGGACCCGGAGAGAGTCAGCGCCAGCAAGCACGAGCATCACTTGAAACGATCTCCGATTACCATGCCGGGTACGGGCAGCGACCGTCGTTGATGTGGCGCTCGTACTCCTCGCGGAACTGCTTCACCGTGGCCGTCACGGGACTGGTGGCGAAGTCGCCCAGCGCGCACAGCACCTTGCCCGAGATCTCGCCCGACAGCGACAGCAGCAAATCCAGGTCGCCGGGCACGCCGCGGCCGGCTTCGATTCGCGTCAGCACCTTGAACAACCAGGACGTGCCCTCACGGCACGGCGTGCATTTGCCGCAGCTCTCGTGTCGGAAAAACTCTTCCATCAGCGCCGCCGCGCGCACGATGCATGTGTCCTCATCCAGCACGATGAGTGACGCCGACCCGAGCATCGAGCCGGCCGCCTGGATCGAGTCGTAATCGAGTTTGGTGTCCAGTTTGTCGGCTGACAGGATCGGCGCTGAGACGCCCGCCGTCAGCACGCCTTTGACTGCTTTCCCGTCGATGACGCCGTCGCCGTAGTCATCGATCAGCTCGCGAACCGTCACTGCGCCGAGCGGCAGCTCATAATTGCCCGGCCGATTCACCCGTCCGGAGAGGCAGAAGATCTTGGGACCAGTGTTGCGTGGCGGGTTGCCGATGGCCAGATACCAGTCCTTGCCATTGGCGACGATCGACGGCACGTTCGCCAGCGTCTCCACGTTGTTGATGACTGTCGGTCGGCGATACAGGCCTTCGACCGCGGGAAACGGCGGTCGGGAGCGCGGCATCGGGCGGCGCCCTTCGAGCGATTCGAGGAGCGCCGTCTCTTCACCGCAGATGTATGCGCCAGCTCCGCGAAAGACGAGGATGCGCACGTTCACCTGCGTACCGACGCAGCCGCGTCCAAGCAGGCCGGCGGCTTCAGCGTCCGCGATGGCGGCCTCGAGTCGATTGGCGGCCTCGATGTATTCGCCACGGATATAGATGAACGCCGTCTCGGCAGAAATCGCGAAGCAGCACAGGGCCACACCTTCGATGACGCGGTGGGGCTCGACCTCCATCAGCTCACGGTCTTTGAACGTGCCTGGCTCCGACTCGTCAGCGTTGACCGCGACATACTTTGCGCCGGGGGTTTTCGGAATGAACCCCCATTTGTTGCCGGTTGGAAAGCCGG
>JAFAPL010000670.1 GCA_019247135.1 Chloroflexota bacterium
AAACCGCTCGAGGTTGTCCTTCAAAATGTGAAAGCCACGCTCAAGTGATTGCGGTGTCGCGTCGGCGCAATGGGGTGAGATGAAGACGTTCGGCACCCTCCACAACCGCGAGCCCGGCGGCAACGGCTCAGTCGCGAACACATCCAGCGCCGCGCCACCGAGCTGACCCGACTCCAGCGCCTGCACGAGCGCGTTCTCGTCGACGATCGCCGCGCGACCAACGTTCACGAGCAGCGCGCCGGGCGCGAGACACGCCAGCTCGTCAGGTCCGATCAGCCCTATGGTCTCGGCGGTCAGCGGCGCGGCGACCACGAGCACATCCAGATGGTCCAGAAACGCGTGCAGCTGCGCTGGCGTAAACACCGACGCCACTTCGGCCAGGGCACGCCCCGAACGCCGCAGCCCGCGCAGCTCGACGCCGAACGCCAGGAGCACACGCGCGATCGACAGCCCCAGGTCACCAAGTCCGACGATGCCGACCTTGCTTCCGCGCAGCTCGCGAAAGGTGAAATTCGCGAGCCACCGCGCCTCTGTCTGCCCAGAGCGCATCTCGCCGAAGCGCTTGTAATGCTGCAGGATCACGCCCGCCACATACTCGGCGACGGGAATGCCGTGCGCGCCACTGCCGTTGGTGAGCACCGTCGATCGACCGACGAGCGCGGCGCCGATCTCGGTTGGCACGCCTGCCCAGCGCAGGTGCACCCACCGCAAGTCGGTGTGCTGCGCCAGGTACGCAAGAATGGCTGGGACGTCGAGGTCCCACGCCACGAGCGCGTCTGCAGCTTCGGACGCAGGCACCAACGTGGCGCCCGTACGCCGGAGCTCGTCAGCCCGGTCCGTCGGCAGGTCGCCGATTACCGCGACGCGCGCGCCCATTCGGCTCAGCTGAACCTTTCGACCGCGAACGGCTCGAGCTCAGGCGCGCGCTCATCGGACAAGAGCTCGCGCGCGACGAGCCTGCCAGTGAGCGGGCCGAGCAAAACGCCATTGCGATAGTGCGCCGTGGCAAGCATCAATCCCCGCACGCCTGGCGCCCAACCGATGATCGGCCGACGGTCGGGCGCCGCGGGGCGAAGGCCAGCCCACGCGCCCTCAACCGCGAAGCCGCCGGCCCCGGGCACGATCTCCAGCGCCGCGTCGGTGAGCGCATGCAGCCCCGCCAGCGTTGGCCGCGCGTCGTAGTTGCCTTCCTCCTCGGTTGCGCCAAGCACGATTTCGCCGTCAGGCCGCGGCACCAGGTAGCACTCACCACCCCAGATCACGTGCTCGGGCGATCGAGCGAGGCCGCGCAAACTGACGATCTGGCCCTTCACTGGAAGCATCGGAAGCTGCAGCCCGATGTGCATGGCGAGGTCGCGGCTCCAGATGCCGCCGGCCAGGACGACCATTCCACCATGCACCACGCCGCCGGGTGTGACGACGCCGTCGACCCGATCACCTGTTGTGCTGAATTCAACGGCCCAGGTGCCCTCGAGAAAGCGCGCGCCGCGTCGGCCCGCGGCCCTCGCCAGGCCGTGCACCAGCCGCGGGCCCCGCACCTGCGCCTCGTCGGGAAGCCACAGACCGCCCGCCAGCAGACGTCCAGCAACGCCTGCCAACAGCGGCTCGCAGCGCCCCAGGTCGTCTGACTCGATCCATTCGGCTCTGAGTCCGCGAGCGGTCTGCCAGCGCATCTGACGCTGCAGGTCGGTCCGTTCGGCCTCCGTGCGCGCGACGCGCAGAATCCCGGTCGATCGGTACTCGATATCCAGGTCCGCGGCTTCCCTGAGCTGCTCGGCCAGGACTGGATGCTCCGCGCGGCCCAGCAGGCACACCTCGAAGAAGGGATCGGCGAATGGCGCCTCGACCTGCGGCGCGAGCATGCCTGCGGCGACACCTGAGGCGCCCGACGCGAGTCGCTGTCTTTCGAGCACCACCACGCTCGCGCCGCCGAGCGCCAGGGAATAGGCGATAGAGCAGCCGATGACGCCGCCGCCAACGATGACGACGTCCGCTGAACCGTCAGTCACGCGAAATCATGTCCACGTGACGCCCTCGAAGCGTCGGTCGCACGAAATCATGTCCACGTGACGCCCTACGTGACGCTCCACGTGACGCTTCTTGCTTAGGCTGGGCAGGGCGGCGGGTGGGGGTGGTGGGCCAGCGACGCCGCAAAGCGCTCGAAGGCCTGCCCCGCCGCGAAACGCTCAAAGGCCCGCGCCGACGAGCCCCGTCGCCGGGCTCGACGGGATGGCGAACTCACTCCGTGGCATGCGCCCGGCGCGATACCCCAACCGACCCGCGATGACCGCCTGGCGCATCGCCCGCGCCATCACCACCGGATTATCCGAGCGCGAAACAGCCGTGTTGATCAGACATGCCGCCGCGCCGGCTTCCATCACCCGCACCGCGTCGGACGGCACCCCGATCCCGGCGTCACACACGACCGGCACGCTGACCCGCTCCGCGATCCGTCGGATCCCCTCCCAGTCCTGGACGCCCTGGCCGGAGCCGATCATCGACCCCAGCGGCATCACTGTGGCCGCGCCCGCGTCCTCCAGCCGCAATGCGGTCACCAGGTCCGTCGTCGTGTACGGCAGCACGACAAAGTCCTCGCGCACCAGGATGCGCGTGGCCTCGACCGTG
>JAFAPL010000322.1 GCA_019247135.1 Chloroflexota bacterium
CCCGCGGCCGTTGGGCCGCTTCCCAACTTGACGGTGCTGACGCCACACCCGGGCGAAGCGGTCTCGACGACCAATCGCCAGTACGTCGTAAGCGGCACCGCGAGCGACCCAGCAAAGCTGTCAGGCGGGATCGATTGGGTCGAGCTCTGGCTCAACGGTGAGGCCAATACCGACGGTGCATCGATACTGGGAGTTGCCGACGTGAATGCCGACGGCAGCTGGAGTCTCACGTTTGATCCGGCTCAGTTCCAGCCGAACGGTGCGAACCTGTACGCTTACGCGCACTCAGCGCTGAGTGGCAAACGCCGCGAGGTCGTGGTGCACTTCCAGATTACGGACCGGCGCTGAACGCGGCCAGCGGGATTGGTAGCCAGGCTGGACGATTGTTCAACTCGTACATCACTTCGTATGCGGCTTTTTCGAGCTCCAGCGCAGCAAGCGCTGGACCAACATCCGCCGGTAGGAGGCGCTGTGCGGTCGGCAGATATGCACCGAGGAACGCTCCACGTGCATCGGCATACCAGCCTGTGGCGCGAGCAGCACGCCCAGGATGGTACATGTCGCCTGCGCGCAATGCGGCCATCCGAGCGTAGTCGAACGAACGCAGCATACCTGCGACGTCGCGCAGCGGAGAGCGCTTTTCACGTCGTTGGGAGAGCGGCCGGGACGGCTCACCCTCGAAGTCAATAATCACGTACGAACCGTCGTCGCGCTCCAACACCTGGCCCAGGTGATAGTCGCCATGATGGCGCGTCTTCACGGTATTTTCGAGTGAACGCACGCCGGCTGCACGCTGCAACAGCGCCGGCATGTCGACCTCAGTACCGTGCTGCCGCAAGGCGTTGGCGGTGATGCGGACCTCCTCCTGAATGGCCGCGTACCACGCCTCGACATCCGCGGCACTAACAGCCTCCGCGGTGAACGCGGCATCCGGCGTCGGCGTCGCAAGCGCGAGGTGCAACTCCGCGGTGGTCGCGCCCAATCGGCGGACTGCTTCGAGACTCTCGTTGGAGTTCGCACCCTCCAGTACTGATTGCAGGCGGCGTAGCATGGTAGTCCAGGCGTCGCCATGGTTGCGTTCGAAACGCTGCAACAGCGCAAGTGATGCCTCGCACCCGTCCGCGCTGGTGTACGTCAAGCTGCCGGCGACTGGCGGCGTCCCCTCGAACGAAGTGTGTTCGGTCAAGAACCAACCGATCTCGACGTCCGGATTTGGACCAAATTGGAGTCGCCTGAACAGCTTCAAGATCAGCGCGTTGCCGAACCGAATGGAGGTGTTGCTTTGCTCGCCGCTCATCATGCGAGCGGGGTCCAACTCGTCTCGGCGAGTCGTGTCCAGCACGTGGGTCGGCCGGAACTCCAGGCGCCCGCGCTCCGTGCCTACCGTTGAGCCGCGGAACTGCGCGAGCACCGCGTGCGCTACGGCCGGGTCCTCCAGCCGGTGGGCAACAACGTAGGTTTCTGGCGCGGCATCGGCGTAGCTCACCTCGAGCAGGTAGAACGGCGCGTCGCTCGCCAGCATCCCGGAGTCGGCGACGCGAGTACTGGCGATGGTTCGGCTTTTTCCGCCGAACCACCGCGCCTGGCGCAGGTCCTCAGCCGTTAGCACGCTCGACCCGCAGGATGTGCGCGGGTCTGACGGACGGATCCAACCGCACCCAGTTCCAGTTACCGCGCCAGGTGAAGCGTTCGTCGGACAGCAGATCGTGCACGACGTACGGCTGGTCGGCTGAGATGCCCCAGTCGAACACCGGAACGTCGAGCCAGCCGGCCTGCGGCCAGTACGGATCCAGGTTGACCACGCAGACGATGATGTTGCTTCCGTCCGGACTCGCCTTGCTGTACACCAACAACTGGTCGTTGTCAGATGTGTGAAAGCGGAGGTTGTCGTACTGGTGCAGGGCGGGATTGTCACGCCGAATGCGATTGATGCGCGTGACGTCATCGATGATGTTGCCAGGGCGATTCCAGTCCCACACCTTGTGCTGGTACATCTCGGAGTCCTGGTAGTACTCCTGCGCACCCGGGACGCCGCGCGGCGTGTTTTCGCATAGCTCGAAGCCGTTGTAGATGCCGTACACAGACGACAGCGTCGCGGCCAGCACCAAGCGCATGCGGAACGCTGGCCTGCCACCCAGCTGGAGAACAGGCGGCAAAATGTCGGGCGTGTTCGCGAAAAAGTTGCCGCGATAGTATTCGCGCATCTCCGATTGCGTCAGCTCGGTCAGGTACTCCTGCAG
>JAFAPL010000576.1 GCA_019247135.1 Chloroflexota bacterium
CAGCCCGTCCCTCGCTCGGGCATCGAGCAATTCGCTGGGTGGCCAGCGACAGCGCCATCGCCGCGCTGCTCGAGCGCGGCCCAATCGCCCACACCCCGCATCACGTGTTCGTAACCACGCTCGGCTTTCCTGATCGTGTGGGGCTGCGGGAGTTGACAGATATTCTGATGCTAACTCGACTGCGACCGGCCTACGATTGACAACGCTTTGCGGGTTGTGAGAGTTCCCAGGGACCATGCAAAGTGAATGCGAGACTCAGTACCGCAGTCGTGGATCCAGAGCATCGCGCAGTCCATCGCCCAATAGATTGAAGCCCAGCACGGCCAGCGCAATCGCTATGCCCGGAATGAGCGTGGGCCACGGATCCGTTTCCAGGAACCCGTAGCTGCTGCTCACCATGGAACCCCAGGACGGCGACGGGGGCTTGTTCCCCAGACCCAGAAACGCGAGCGACGCTTCCGTCAAGACCGCGAATGCGAAATTCAGTGATGCCAGAACAATCAGCGGCGCAGTGAGATTCGGAAAGATGTGGCGCGCCAGGAGCCGCGGTGTCGGTGCACCAAGTGAAACTGCTGCTTCGACATAGGAGCTCTTCCTCAGTGTCAGCGTTGAGCCGCGCACCAGTCGCATGAACGTCGGCGTCGTGACGATGCCAATGGCGAGCATCACGTTCGGCAGGGATGAGCCGAGCATGGCCATAATCGCAATCGCCAACAACACCGCTGGAAATGCGAACAGCACGTCCATGCACAATGTCAGGATCGCGTCCACCCAACCGCCGACGTACCCGGCCAGCAGTCCTAATATGACACCCGCGACTCCAGAGATGCCGACCGAAATGATGCCCACCTCGAACGAAATGCCAGCGCCAAACAACAGCCGGCTGAGAATGTCTCGCCCGAATTCGTCAGTGCCGAAGAGGTAGGTGCTACTCGGTGGCTGCAATCGGTCGCGAATGTGCTGTGTGCTGAAACTGTACGGCGCCAGCAAGCCGCCGAGCATCGCCATCAACAGAAAGACTGCAACGATGCACAAACCAGTGAGTGCGAGTCGCTGACGCAATAGCTGCTTGATCCAACTGGTCCGAGCGCGAACGGGCGCGGGTGCTACTGGCTGAACTGGTGCGGCCGCCGCGTTCGGCATGGCTACGGTCGACGAATCTACATCGGTTCGCTGCATTGGTCCTGGTCTAGCTCTCTGTTCGCAGCCGCGGATCGGCAAGCGCGTACAACACGTCAACCAGCAAACTCACGAGCACGAAGGCGAGGGCCACCACGAGCGTGACACCCTGAACGACCGGGTAATCGCGCGCGCCGATTGCGTCATACACGTAGCGTCCAATGCCAGGCAAGCCGAAGATGGTCTCGACGATGACGGCACCGCCGAGCAGCCGCGCGATCTGGATGCCGGCGACCGTGATGATCGGAATTGCCGCGTTCGGCAGCACGTGTCCTTTGAGCACTCCGGTCGAATGCAGTCCTTTCGCTTGCGCGACGCGCACGTAATCATGTCCCAGTACCTCGAGCACCGACGACCGGGTGATGCGCATCATGATCCCGGCGAATGGGAGACCCAGGCTGAGCGCCGGCAGCAGCAGCGCCTTCAGGTTGCCGAGCGGATCCGACGTGAGCTCGACGTATCCAATGGGTGGCAGCCACCGCAGCCAGAGCGAAAAGACGAGCACCAGGAGCGTTGCCAACAGAAAGTTGGGCATCGATAGACCGACCAGTGTGCTGACAGTGGCGACGTAGTCTGTTCGCGAGTTGCGCCTGACCGCCGCCAGAACTCCAACGAGAAGAGATGGAATCAGTCCGAGCACGGCGGCCAGCACGGTGAGCTCGACGGTCACGGGCAGTCGCAGGGCGAGCTCTTGTGTGAGGCTCCGCCCGGTACGAAGGGACGTGCCCAGGTCACCTGACAGCACACGACCGAGCCAGCGGACGTACTGAACCGGTGCTGGTTCGTCGAGCCCGAACGCCGCTCGAATCGCCGCCACCTGCTCGGGCGTCACGCGTGCATCTGGTCCGAGGACGACCGCGACGGGATCCCCGGGCACCAGCCGGATCAGTGAGAACGTGACAATCGAAACACCGAAGAGCACCGGAACCACCAGTACTATCCGTGCGAGCAGGTACCTTCGCACACCGCGTTCCTATTTATCGAGCCACACGTCCTTCAAGGTGTAGTTCGTCCCGGTTGGAATATGCGTGTATCCCTTCACGTACGTCTTCATCGCCTCGAACTGATTGGCGATATACAGGTTCACCCACGGCACATCATCGAGCAGCAGCTGTTGAAGCTGTTGGTAGATTTCCTTCCGTTTGGCCGCGTCCGTTGTGGCCGTGCCAGCGGCGATCAGCTCATCGGCCTTGGGATTGCTGTAGCGCACCGCATTCGATTTCTGGCCAGTGCCAAAGTTCCGCAAGTAGATGTCGTTCGGATCGACGTAAGCGCTGGTGCCGGTTACGGTCATATCGAAGTTATTGCCGAAGTAGTCATTGATGTACGCAGCATTTTCCTCCAGATTGACGTCTGCATTGATGCCGATCTGTTTCAGCTGGTCCTGCACCACGACGGCGGCATTCGAGAGGAACGAGTACTGCGACCAGCTCAAGATGGTGGTACTGAATCCGGAAGGGTATCCAGCTTCAGTCAGCAACTGTTTGGCTTTCGCGACGTCCGGTGCTGGCGGCTTGCTGCTGAGGCCGGCCCAGAAGCCTGGCGGGAATATCTCCGCTGTCGAAGTGCCAAAGCCGAAAACGGCTGGTCCAAGCACCGCGTCGCGGTCCACAACAGCCGCGATCGCCTGGCGTACCTTCAAGTTGCTGAATGGCTCGCGCGTGACGTTCAGGCCAATGAAGCGGATGTTCGTATTTTGATCACCCGCGATCGTCAAGCTCGAATCGTTCTGGAGATTGGGCATGTCCTTCAACGGCGCATACTCGATGAAATCCACCGTGCCCGTTCGCACCGCGGCGGTGCGCGCCGTGTCGTCGGAGGCGATGGTCATTTCAATCCCGTCGAGATACGGCTTGCCCTGCTCCCAGTAATCGGGATTGCGTTCGAGAACAACCCGCGTGTTGGGAACGTATTCCTTGAACTTGAACGGTCCCGTGCCATCCGCGGTCTTGGTCAGGTCGCCGTTCTGTTGGACCGCGTCGCGGTTGATGATCACCATCGCGGGATTGGTCAGGTTTGTGAGAAACGACGCGTCCGCCTGTTTGAGCGTGATGACCACCGTGGAATCATCCGGAGCCGCCACGCTATCGACCGAGGACAGCAGGGCGACATTCGGCGAAGCCGTGGCAGGATCCACAAGTCGGTCAAACGTGTACTTCACGTCCCCCGCGACGAGCGGCCGACCACTATGGAACTTGACGCCCTTGCGAAGGGTAAAGGTGTAGGTTTTGCCGTCCGGTGAGATGTCCCATTTCTCAGCCAGGTCGGGTTCCGGAGTAAGGTCTGGCTTGAGGCGGACGAGCAGGCTGTAAATATGTTCCGTGACGTGGAACAGCGCGGTCAGGCTGGTCTTCTGTGGGTCGAGCGAGGTCGGGTCAGCCTGGAGACCCACCTTGAGGATACCGCCGCGCTTGGGCTGGCCGGCCGCGGGCGCACTGGTCGGCGCCGTCTGGGCCGGCGTGGTCGGCTGACTTGCGGCAGCAGCCGGGGCGGCCGTTGTTGGCTGGCTTGTAGCGACAGCCTGGGTGGCCGGTGGCGCTGGCGGCGCGCTCGCCGGGCCGCACGCGGACATCAGGAGTGCGCTCGCAACAAACACGATGAGCAATGTGCGCATGAGCAGTCGTCTCCCTGTGAGGGGGCAGGCTACTACGCCAGGGTGTCCAGCACGAACAAGGGTAAGGGTGTCGAGGGGGCGAACGCGCGCATCAAGCGATGGCAGCGTGTATCTACCAGCCGACCGGTGCCATCGAGGCGCTTCGGACCGATGTATTGAATGCCTCCATGAGCCGCTGGATGACGTCTTCGAACTGACGCTGCTCGTCGTCGAGGCGCGCCGACAGCATGTCCAGGACCTCGCGCGCTTGATCTGGCGGCGCGTAATCCGCAGCGTCGACGAACTCGAAAAGCGCGTTCAGCTTCTCCTGGAGACCAGTCGCGTATAGCTGGGCTTCCCGGAAGTGGACATCGATCAGACGTCCCTTGAGCGCCTTGAGCTCCGTTTCGAGCGACTCCAGCGCGCCTCGCGCGGCGTCGTTCTCTGCCGCGTTGGACAGGCGCTGCTTCCAGGGCGCGAGCTGTGCACTGAGCACGTCTACGCGGTTGACGAGTGTGTTTGCGGCGGCGACTTTCGACAGGATCGACTGGAGCGTCTCATATTGTGCGCGAAGGTCGTGTGTGCTGGCGCGGATGCGCGGATCGGGCAGAATTTCGATGGGCTGCTCGAGCAGTTCGCCATCCACCGTGAGGCGGGCCGTGTACGTGCCGGGCAGCACCATCGGACCGTTCTCACGTTGCCACGGATCGATGCTCTCATCGTTGACACGTGGAGCCCCGACCCCACGGAAATTCCAGACGAATCGAATCACGCCGACACTCGTCTTTAAACGGTCGCCCTCTCGCTCGGAGGAGCTCGAAAACGTTCGCACCGGACGCCCCGAGTGATCGACGATCTCGAGCTTGACTTCGGCCTGGGGCTCCTCTCGCAGGTAGTACGTGATCACCACTCCCTCGGGTGGATTGGCGCCTGCATCCAGATACTCGCGATCTGCGACACGCCCGTCCATTGTCCGACGCGGGAAATACGAGACCACCCCCGTGTCGACTCTCCCGTAGTTGACGAGGCCTGGGCGCGGCTCCTCTCCGCGCCCGCCGCTCCCGATTCGCATCCGACAGGTCGGGCGCGGGCGGAACAGGTGTTGGCGTACCCCAAGCAGCTCGTCGGTCACCTGGTGCAAGGGAGTCAGATCATCCAGGATCCAGAAGGAGCGACCATGACTGGCCACGACCAGTTCGACACCCTTCACCGTCAGGTCGTATACGGGCACGACCGGAAAATTGCCATGCATCGGCTCCCAATGTCGACCGTCGTCGAACGAAACATACAGCCCGGTTTCGGTTCCGCAGTACAGGAGCCCGCGGCGTGAAGGGTCTTCGCGGATCACTCGCGTGAACTCGTGTGCTGGAAGTCCGTCCGAAATACTGATCCAGGTCTGACCGTAGTCGGTTGTCTTCAGCACGTAGGGTGCGAGATC
Organism: Chloroflexota bacterium; assembly: GCA_019247135.1. The sequence goes on from JAFAPL010000576.1 coordinate 5,211, forward strand.
GTCCAGCTTGTACCGGGTTGCGGCGACATAGGCGCTGGCAGGATCGTGCGGCGAGGGCTCGACGATGCTGATCATCGACCATTCGGGGAGAAGCTCGGCTGGCGGAGTAACGTTCTGCCAGGTCTGCCCGTTGTCGCGCGTGATGTGCAACAGGCCGTCGTCGGAGCCGGCCCACAGAACACCTTGTTCGTGTGGTGACTCCACCAGGGCGAAAATTGTGCAGTAGACCTCCGCACCGGTATTGTCGCGCGTCACGGGACCGCCGGAGGGCCCCAGGCGCGACGGGTCGTTGCGAGTGAGATCCGGACTGATCACCTGCCAGCTCGCGCCGAGGTCTCGGGAACGGTGGACCACATTCGAGCACGCGTACAGCGCATCCGGATCATGTCGCGAGAACATGATGGGAAACGTCCACTGAAATCGGTACTTCAGACTTTCGGCACCTTCGCCCCATCCGTACAGCTCTGGCCAGACGGTGATATCGCGTTTTGCACGTGTGCGGCGGTCGTAGCAGGTCATGTAGTGATTGAAAATGCGCCGATTCATCGGCCCGGACCCGACCACGATGTTCGGGTCATCGGGTTTGATGGCGATGTAACCACTCTCGCCCCCGCCTGGTGCGTACCAGTCACGCTGTGTGATTGGGCCTTCGACCGACAGACTGGGGATGGAAATCGCGGTGTTGTCCTGCTGCGACCCGTAGACGCGGTATGGGAACTGGTCGTCCGCAATGACATGGTACATCTGGGCGGTTGGCTGGTTGTAGAGTGTCGACCAGCTCACGCCGGCATCGAAGCTTATGCACCCGCCGCCATCATTGCCTTCGATCATGCGGCGCGGATCGCGTGGATCGATCCACAGGTCGTGGTTGTCGCCGTGCGGATTGGGAAACTGGCTGAAGGTACGCCCCGCGTCCGTCGACTTCCAGACTTTGTAGTTGAGCACCCAGCAGGTATCCGGGTCAACGGGATCGGCGAAGACGTGAATGTAGTACCACGGGCGGGTGCGGAGGGTCGACTCCTCCGACATCCGCTGCCAGGTCTCGCCGCCGTCATCGGAGCGAAATAGCGCTCCGTCCTCCGCTTCGACCAGCGCCCACACGCGATCGGTTTGCGCGGGTGAGACTGCGACGCCGATCTTGCCGAGCACACCGCGTGGTAGCCCCGGCGCACGAGTGATATCTGTCCAGGTGTCGCCGCCGTCAGTTGATTTCCACAGGCCGCTCTCCGGGCCACCGTCGATCAATGTGTGCGGGTAGCGCTGCGCTTGCCAGATGGCAGCGTACAGGACGCGCGGATTGTGCGGATCCATCGAAATGTCGTTCGAACCAGCGTGCTCACTCTTGAACAACACCCGCTCCCAGGTTCGACCGCCGTCCCGGGATCGGAACACGCCGCGTTCCGCGTTCGGACCGAAGGCGTGACCGAGGGCCGCCACGTACACCACATCCGGATTGGTGGGGTCGATGCGGATACGACCGATGTGGCGCGAGTCGCGCAGCCCGACGTTCTGCCACGTTTTACCGGCGTCGGTGCTCCTGTACACACCGTCGCCATGCGACACATTGTTGCGAATGCACGTTTCACCCGTGCCGACGTAGATCACATTGGGGTCGGACTCGGCCACGGCAATGGCGCCAATCGCGGCGGTTCCAAAGTAGCCGTCAGAGACATTGCGCCAGTAGGTTCCTCCATCCGTCGTCTTCCAGACGCCGCCTGCGCACGCGCCGAAGTAGAACGTCATCGCCTCCCGCGGATCACCGGCCACAGCCACGCAGCGACCGCCGCGATGTGGCCCGATGCAGCGGAATTCGAGGGAATCCAGCAGACTGTCCTGCAGTGTGGTCGTCATGCGTGGTGTGCTCCTAAATTGACAGTCCCTGAGCCCCGGCCGACAATGGTCGGGGAGGGGTCATGCACGAGCCGATCTCTCGCGAACGGATTGACCTGATCGTTCGGCAGTTCCAAAGACATCAGACGTATTTCGAGCGGCGGGGCGTCGATCGCCGCCAGTTCTTGCGGATGATCGCCATGGGTGGCGCGGCCGCAACCGTGCTGCCGATCCTCGAGGCGTGTGGTGCGGCCTCGCCTGCCGAAGTGCGCCAGGCCCAGGCGACCGCCACTCTGCCGCCGGCGTCCGCCGGCCCGACTGCCGGCAGTGCAGCCGCTGGGCCAACCGCGGGCACCGCCGCGGCGACGGGAGGCCCGGCCAAGCAAGGCGGTCGAATCGTTATCGGCACGCTCGGCGAGGCCCAGTCGATCAATCCACTGCTGGCCAATGAGACAGAGGGGCAGTGGCGGGACAAGCTGCTGTTCGAGGAGTTCGTCGAGCTCGACCTGGAAACCCTGACACCGCAGCCCAATATCGCCAAACAGTGGACCATCTCGCCAGACGGCACGGAATACACCTTCGCTATGCGCGACGACGTCAAGTTCAGTGATGGCCAACCCCTGACCGCGAGTGACGTCTCGTTTACTCTGCACGGCATCCTCAGCAAGGATGTGGCGAGCATTCTTGTTCCACGCTTCAACGGTATCAAGGGTGCCAGCGCGTATTACAGCGGCGAGGCGCAGACGATCACCGGCGTTCAGGTGGTGGACGACCATACGCTCAAGATCGTCCTGGATCAGCCAAATGCCGGCTTCCTGGCGAACTTGCGTTGGCTCCGACCTTTGCCGAGCCATTTGCTGCAGGGCAAGGACCTCAAGAACGATCCATTCTTTCAAAAGCCGGTTGGCGCCGGGCCGTTTGTGTTCAACTCGTGGACCAACGGTCAGGATTTCACTGCCGACCGCAATCCCAACTATTGGGAGGCCGGCAAACCCCACCTCGACGGGTTCATTCATCGGGTCATCGCTGACTCCCAAACGCTTGTCATCGCGCTCCAGACGGCGCAGATCGAAGGGAGCGAGTACGCCCTGCCAACGCAGGCTGATCAACTGAAGGCCACCGGCAATTTGACGGTCATGGTCAAGCCGCAGGGCGTCGATGTCAACGGTTGGAGCTTCGGCCAGAAGAACAATCCCGCGCTGAAGGACGCCCGGGTGCGGCGAGCGATTGCAATGGCGCTCGACACGAACCGCTTCTCCACCGATTTCCTGCTCGGTCTCGGTAAGCCGGCCAAAAGCCCCATCCCCGCTGGCAGTTGGGCCTATGACGCGAGCCTGCAGCCGATCCCGTTCGATCCAGCGCAAGCCAAGCAACTGCTGCAGGACGCGGGCGTCAGCAACCTCCAGGTGCGCCTGACGACGAACGCCGGCAACCACTTCCGCGAAGACTGGGTCACGTTCACGCAGCAGAGTCTGGCCGACATAGGCATCACTGCCCAACCCGACGTGAAGGAGTGGACACAGGTGGTTCAGGACGGGACTGACGGCACGTTCGAGCTGATCTGTCCGACGTTTGCGCCGGTCCTGGTTGACCCGGATGAGCTGTACATCTCGCTGTACTCCACCTCGCCGCGGAATGTCCTGGGCTACTCCAATCCGCAGATGGACCAACTGCTCGACCAGGGGCGCCGCGAGATCGACCAGGCCAAACGCACGCAGATCTACTCCCAGGTACAACAACTGATCCTTCAGGACGTACCAGTGTTCTACGCGTGGGATCGGCCATTCGTGAGCGTGGTCAGCAGCAAGTACACCGGCTACAAGAACACCATCCTCAACTTTTTCAACGAGCTCGAGGATTGGTCTCAAGCTTGAACGGCGCGTGTGAATCCTGAGAATCAGGCGTATATTCTGCGGCGCCTGGTTCTCCTGGTGCCGTTGCTGCTTGGACTCACGCTCGTCGTGTTCGGTTTGATCCATCTGGCGCCTGGGGATCCGGCAGCCGCGTTCGTCTCCCAATCTACACTCGACCCCGCCGTCATTGCCCAGGTCCACAAGAATCTCGGGCTGGATCAACCGCTGCCGATCCAGTACGCGATCTGGCTCGGACACGTCGTCCGGCTGGACTTCGGCACGGCGTACACCTTCAACCAGGCGCCGGTGATCGACCTGATCGCGCAGCGCTTACCGGCGACTGTTGTCCTTCAAGTAGTCGCGCTGATCCTGTCGCTGGGGGTCGCCGTGCCACTCGGGGTGGCATCGGCCAGGCGGCAGTACTCGGTTCTGGACAACGCGGCGACGCTTGGAGCTTTTCTGGGCCTCGCACTGCCGAACTTCTGGATTGGCTTGCTCCTCCAGTTGCTGCTCGCGGTCTCGCTCGGCTGGCTGCCAGCATCAACCACCGGTGCCGATGTCGCCGGCATGGAGCGGGTGAAATACCTGGTCATGCCGGCATTCGTGCTGGCGTTGCCGACGATCGCGATTTTTACTCGTTTCATGCGCTCCAGCATGCTGGAGGTGATCGGGCAGGACTACGTGACGACGGCGCGCTCAAAGGGGCTTTCGGACCGGGCAGTGATCTACCGCCACGCGCTCAAGAACGCACTCATCCCGATGGTCACCGTCGTTGGCACGCAGTTGGCGCGATTGCTGGGCGGCTCCGTGATCGTGGAGGCGGTATTTGCCTGGCCCGGGTTGGGCCTGCTCGCGTATGAGTCCATCCTCCGACGTGACTATCCGGTTGTCCTTGCACTGGCGTTGCTGACCGGCGCGTTCATCCTCGTGGTCAACGTGCTTGTCGACGTCGCGTACATGCTGGTCGATCCGCGAGTGTCGTTCGGTGGAGCTACACGATGATTAACGTCGCCGCGCCACCTAGCGTGAGCGTAGCGGCGCCGCGCGAGCAGCGCCGGTCACAGCTCGGACTGGCATGGCAGACCTTCGTCCGCAACCGACTTGCGGTCCTGGCGCTGGTCATTATCGTGTTGCTCTACCTGCTTGCGATTTTCGCAACCTCCATCGAGCCTCACGACTACCGAGCGTTCAACGCGGGCCAGCCGCTCAAGCCGCCCAGTCCTGAACACTGGTTCGGCACGGACCGGCAAACGCGAGACGTGTTCAGTCGTGTGCTCGTCGCGTCA
>JAFAPL010001005.1 GCA_019247135.1 Chloroflexota bacterium
GACGACACTTGTCACCAAGATTGTCGCGAGAAGTGCGTACGCACTCGTCCGCATGATTCACGCTTTCCGCGCCATGGGGATCTCTTGTGTTGCTGGCTGTGGTGCGCGTGCCGTGGGGGAAGCGGGACTTGCGAGTTTTTTGCGTCCCGCGAAGCGCTCGATCATTGCGGCGGCGACCTCGTGCGGGGCGCTTGACCCCGGGGGAGTTCTATGAACCTTGGTGTCCGTGACGGTCGCGTGCGTCTGCGCGAGCGCGGTCTTGGCGGGGAAGGGAGCCTCGCGCATCGGAGTGTGATCAGGGCCGGAGTCTCCGCGAGCCCGTGCTGAACGTCTACTCGAGCGCGCTCAGGAATGGGGCGGGCGGGGATGTGCTGCCTGGTTGCAGAGAGGAGGTCGCTGCGGTGAAGCCACGCTTCGGGGGCTGTGATACTCACCATCGCAGAGGCCGGCGAAGCGGGGACTTGCTGACGGGTGAGCGGCGGGATTGCCGGTTGCGGACCGTGTCGCATGCTCCAGGCTTGTCGCGCTCTACCGGCGACGGTGATCCATGAAATAGCGGTAGATGACTAGAGCGGTCGGCTTACCGGCGAGGGTCGCGGGATAGGCGTGGCCGCCTCCGTCGAGCCGGTAGAGCTCTACGCCACTCCCGCTTGCACACCCGATATAGGCAAACACGGTTTCTTGGGCGACCGGTGTGCTCGCGACGGGGCGAAGCCGGCAGCGGTCCAGATGCGCCCACCTCGATACCCATGTTGGGATCGGCGGTAGCGGCCAGTCTGGATCGACGCTGGCCGGAATCCCCCCGTAGGGCACCACCGTGTCGGCGGTGCCGTGGATCTCGAGCAGCGCCACCGGACGCCGTGGACGGCAGCCCAGTTTCGTCAGCGTGTAATGGTTAACGGCGACGGGGGCCGCGGCGGCGATTTGGCCAGACAGCGCGCACGCCAGATAGCCAGCCATCCCCCCGCCGCTCGACATCCCCGTCGCGAATACGGCACCGCGGGCAACGCAGTAGCGCGCCTCTACCTGACCCAGCACGGCGCGAACGAACGCAAGATCGTCGATCCCGTAGTCGATCGGTCCGGCGCTCGCCCAGGCCGCGGGACCGCCTAGACCGAACGGCAACCCCTGGGGGTACACAACCAGGAAGTCCTCACGATCAGCTAGCTCAGACCAACCCGAACTGGCATTCGCGCCCGCCGCGCTGCCCCCAGCGCCGTGAAAGTAGAGAACCAGAGGCGTCCGAGCCGTGAACCTGTAGCCCACCGGAACATGTAGGACGTACTCGCGCCGGGTCTGTCCCTCGCTGACAGCTGGCGCTGCCGGTATCTGAACGGTGAAACCGCGACCCGCCTCACCGCCTTCACGCGGTGAGCACCCAGACGGAGTCACCCTTCGGGCAGTTGATCGGGGCGAACGCGACGAACTCGAGCAGCCCCACAGCACCGCTCCCAGCGAGACAAGCAAACATCCCGCCCACGTGACCTTCCTCATCCGCCGACCCCATGCTGCACTCCTCATTCCATGCGCGCGGCTTCGACTCGAGGCTCGTGAAAACGCTTGGTGGTGATGGATTTCGTTAGACGGTCGTGGAGACACCGCAATCCTTGACGGAGCTCCGGCGACTCCCGCTATCGCGGCATGCGCCGCGTTGGATGTCGGGGCGCTCCTCGTGTTTGCCGGCACATTCTGATCCGGTCGCGAGAGCGCGGTTTCGGGGCGCTATGGGAGCACTTGTGGTGCCCAATATCGATCGTGGCGATCGCGGCGGGCCTCGCGCCCGCGTGGCTGCTCGTCCGCAGGCCCAGCCAAGAGTTTCGGGAAGCGACCGGACGACCTGCTGTTTACCCGCGCTCGTGCCATCGCGTATGAGAGGCATCTAGGCCTAGGAGCGCCGCGCCGCGCGGCAGGTTGCGTCGCCCGGGCGGCTCTAATCGCCTCGACTTGAACAACGACGGTGGGCCGCGGTCGGCACGGACGGGTTGCGGTGCGGGCGAGCTGGGTGCAACATTGGGGCGACAGCACGGCGAAGGAGCGGCGATGGCCGACAGTTTGAACGTGGTAGACGAGCAGGTTCGCGCGATGGAGGACAACGTCGAGCAGACCGCGGCGTGGGATGGGCCGCTGTTTGACGTCTGGCTCCGGTATCGAGATCTGATCGAGT
>JAFAPL010001013.1 GCA_019247135.1 Chloroflexota bacterium
CTCGCGCGGAGTCGTGAAGGCCCCGCGCGTATAGTTGCCTATCCGCCTGGAACATTGTTGGAAAGTAGCTCCGACGGGGTTAGAGTACGCGCGCACCTACGGCTACGAGCGTTGCAACGATGAACGAAGACACGAACCTTGGCAGCGCGGCTGCCTCGCCCAGGCGAGGATGGCGCGGACGTCGGTCGTCTCGGCAGCCGAGCCAGGCCCTCGTGGAGTTCGGGCTCGTGGCCGTGCTCTTCGTGTTCCTGGTCTCGGGCATCTTCGACTTCGGCATGTTGCTGAACGCGAGGATCGCCGTGAGCTCGATGTCGCGCGTGCTGGCCCGCGCCGCGGCAGCGGGCGATACCGGGCCCGAGCTCGATGCATTGGCGAATCAGCAAGATCCGATCCCCGGCGTTACCACCGGCCCCTTCTCCGGCTACTGTTGCACCAAATCTGACGCGATCTGGGTCGATACGACCTATATGGACCCGAAGACGGGTCAAACGGTCTCTTATCCGCCGCTCGAAGGCGACCTGGTCACGGTACAAGTCATCGCCCAGGGTGCACAGGTGTTGACACCAGTGATTCGCCCCATGTTCGGCTGCACAAACGGATCCCAGCCGGTTTGCCTCGTGAACGGGATCAGTGCGCAAACCACGATGCGTGTCGAGCCAATCCCACAATGACGGCGAGGAGTCGCATATGGATGTCCCGAGGACTGCGGCACCGGCAGCCGGCCCAAATCGCGTTGGCCATGCCGATCGCGGTCATGACGTGTATCGCCATCATCGGCCTGGTCGTCGATATCGGCTTCTTCCGTCTGATCGATGGCGAGCTCGAGAACGCTGCTGACGCCGGCGCTCTGGCGGCGGCCTGGTACGACCCCGTGTGTCCGAACGATCCGACACAAACCAGTCCACCGCAGGATCCGCGCTGCGGAGTCATCACAGCCACAGGTGCACTCCGCACCGACAACGACCCGACTCGGTGCCCGACAACCTGTGCCGAGTACCAAGCGAACCTGGTTGCCAGCAAGAACCTCGGGCTGGCCACCGCTCTGTGCGGCTCTACTCCCACACTGACCGTGAGTCCCAACCCGCCTCCTGCCCCGCTGGTTAACCCGAGTGCGCGTGGCATCAGCGTGATCATCGAGTGCGATGCACCGCACGTGGTTGGACGCATTGTGGGGCTCAATCTGCCAGTCCACGTTATTCGCTGGGCGACCGCGGCCCTTGGCGACGACGCGAACCCGCCCGGGCCGCCCGGCACCCCGCGTGCGCTGGGCGATTACGTTGCTGGATCGTCGGCGCCACTGGTCGTTTCACTGGTTCCGCTGTAGGCGCTGGATCCGGAAGAGCAAACGGACGGATGCGCACGACCCCCAGACTGCATGCACAGGCCTTCGTCGAGTATGGCCTGCTCGTCGCGGTCGCCGTAATCCTGACCCTCGCGGGTTTGTCCCTCTTACAAAACGCAGCCACCACCTACATGGCGCATACGGAGCCGACGCCGAATGCCGCGGTACTGGGGGGCCTCCCCCTTCACAAGGTGACAGTAAAGGTGGATTGTCCCAACGCGCCTTCGCAATCGATCACGGGCATCACGGCAATAGGCTGCACAGTTACCGTTACGGATCTCACAACTGGCGGGTCGGGCGGCCAGGTACCCACCGGTTCAATCACGTTCCTCCCCACGCCTGATGCAACCATCAGTGACTGCCCTCTGAGCGGCATCAGCGGCAACGTTTCGAAGTGTGATTTCACGTACAAACCGACCAACCTCGGCCCGCAAAGCGTCAAGGCGACATACCAACCGACGTCGAATCACCAGCCGGGCTCCGACACACGGTCGGGGTTCACGAGCGCGGTCGATCAGACGACCACTACGCTGACCTGCCCGCCCACCCCCGTCCCGGTCGGCGAGCCGGCGCAGTGCGAGCTTGAGGTAGACGATCTCTACCCGGCGAGAGCGGGACCTATCAACGTCGTCGGCGTAGACGTGACGACGAATGGCAATGGGACCTTCTCGCGCGTGGGCGAACTGTCGAATGGGGATCGCGGCTCGTTTCCCTGTGACACGAGCGGGGCGAACGCGCCATGCACGTTGTTCCGCTCGGATGCACTTCGATCAGAACTTGGTGCGCACGACACCCTTGCGGCGAGGTTCATGGGCCTCCCGGACTACTATCAAGCCTCTCCCGCTCCATCAGTCCAGGTCGTGACCGTGGCGACCACCCCGCCCCAGCACTCGGTCAGCGTCAGTGTGAAGTGCGATGCTGGGAGCCAGCAATCGCCGCTGCAGATCAACCAGGCGGGCGCGTCGACCACGTGCACAGCCACGGTTACCGATACGGCACCACCCGACGCGAACGGCAACCCGCGTCAGATCACGCCGACGGGAACGGTGTCTTGGAGTTCTTCGGCGGATAACGGCGGCAAGAGCACCTGGCCACCTAACCCCTCCTGCACCCTTCAGCGGGTCGACGACAGCAAGGCACAGTGCCAGACCACGTACACGCCGACCTCTATTGGCACGCCGCCGGGGCCGAACTACGTGGACACCCAGCACGTCAGCGCGCATTTCAATGGTGACGGGTTCATACATACTGTGCCGAGTGACAGTCCGCCAACGGACGGTGTCGTGTACGTCACGGACCAGCATCCGGTCCAGATCGATGTCAGCTGCACGCCAGGCAACGTCAGGTCACAACCGCTGGTGATCGGGGCGGTCCCCGCCAATGACACGAGCCAGTGCACGGTCACCGTGACGGACATCGCCAAAACAGGCAGTCTGGTGGCACCGACCGGACAGGTCAAGTGGAGCAACTCCTCGCTGGGCACAGGCGGGGCTGGCACGTTTGGCGCGACCAGCTCGTGTACCCTGCCGCCTCCCTCGGCCAACTCCGCACAGGCGCAGTGTTCCGTCACGTATCAGGCGACCGCGATGGGTAATCCGGACCAAACAGACCCATTGCCCATCAATACCCACACGATCACGGCGGCCTACCAGGGAGATTGGCTGCATCCCGCCAATGACCCGAGCTCGAAGAATCTTGGCCCGGGCAAGGTGTTCGTCGCCAACATTCACCCGGTGACCGTCGCGGTGACGTGCCCAGACCTGGGTTCCAGCGCGGCAAACCCGCTTCCGCGTGGCCAAACCACCACCTGTTTCGCGAGCGTTACGGATACCTCGTCGGCACCTCTGGCGCCAACTGGTACGGTCATATTGAGTGAGAGTCCGGACGGCCCCAGCACGCTCACGCCTGGCTCGTGCTCGCTGACCGCCTTCAGCAGTTTGGAGGCTCGATGCTCGTTTGACTACAGGCCGACACCGCCCCAAGACCCAAATAGCCCCGCGACTGGGGTTGACACCCACTACATCACTGGGACTTACTCCCCGACCGATGGCCTGCACCCGGCCGGTAACAACAATCCAGGACAACCCGTCTACGTTCGCCCTCACTGAGGCCGACTAGTTAACACACTTCAACCGCGTCCTGAAGACCACCGCCTCGCCGCTGCTGAAGACTTCTTGTAAATCTGGCGACGCTCGCAGGTCCTCCAGTAAGGGAAAGACTCGCTCCTGCCAGCTCGAGTTCTTCGCTCCGCGATAGACGTACACCACGTCGAGCGCACATGCCTCCGCCCGCGCTTCGGGCACTTCGTTCAGCCGCGTGATGTTTTGCAGCATGACCGTGCGCTGCATGCCGTCATTGGTCAGCAGGATGCGCGGCAAGACAATTGGCAGCCCCGCCTTGAACGGTATCCAGATCCCCGCGTCCGCGTACGTATCGTTGGCCACCAGAGATCCAGGTGCGGCATTCGCTCGCAGCCACGCCATCGCGGCCGCGTCATCGGCTGAAAACCCGTTCACGGCATCGGCCGGATAGGTCATGAATACCGTCATCGCCCAGGTCACCAGAATGACCCACGTGACGGCGATCAAACGCACACCGGCTCGACCCAGTCGCACGGCACGCGCGGGCCATCCGTGACGTTTCTGCAGCCACGCGTCAACACCGCGCACAAGCACCACCCCACCCGCGCCGGCGAGAAGAGCCTGGGCAATGGCCGCCAGCATCAAAAGCCTGTAGTCGAGCGACCATGGAAACAGGATCGCGAACATCTGCGTCACCGGCGGCAGGCCCAGGCCGACTCTGAACAGCGTCGCAGACCTCCGAAAATGACAGCGATCGCCATGGTGCTCCGACCAACCCTCGAACGCAGCGACCAGATGACACCGACCACAACAAGGAGCACACGCGTGGGCAGGTCCACTCCGAGTGTGTCCAGGGCGAAGGCCACGAACGTGGCCGCCCGAGTGCTGTCGCCTGCTGGACTGGGCATCTGGCTGTCTTCGATGCCAACGGCGTAGGCGCCTCCACTGTTCGCCCAACCGAGCAATGTCGGCACGTACGGCGCGGCGCATGCGACCCCGACCAGCACCGCGATTCCGACTCCGACCGGCAGCTGACGCCATTGCGCCTTGTGCCAGGCTGACACCAGTACCACCGGCAACACGATCGCGAGGGTGTACAGCTCGGTGCCATGCACGAGAACGATCGCTGCCAGCAATGTACCGGCAAGGATCGCCCAGCGATGCGAAGGCGAGTCCAGGTATTGCAGCGCAAGCATCCAGACGCCGAGCACGAAGATGACGCTGGAGCTCAGCGGCCATGCGCTCCAGAGTTGCAGGAAATTCGGAAATACATACGTGGTGCCCAGGCAAATCGACCCGGTCGCCGCCATACGTGGATCGCGCCAGATGGCGATGCCGAGGCCGTACACCGCCAGTGCCGCCAGCAGCGGCAGGCCCATTCCAAGCTCGAACGCACCCTGCGCGGTGTCAACCCACGGCACGAGCTGGAGTGACGCGGCGAACAGTGCCGCCAGCCCGGGCGGGTACCAGCCGACCGCAGGTCCGCCGACGCGGAATGCCTGGAT
>JAFAPL010001056.1 GCA_019247135.1 Chloroflexota bacterium
CCCGAGGTGAGTGGTGTCGTACGGGGTGACGCCGCACACATACATGGTGACGTGCCCGGGCGGCACTGGCTGGAGTGAGTCGGTCAGGGTGTCGAACAGCTTCATGGCCCGCAACGCGCGGCCCGGGGCGATGCATACGGCGCCTTCACGTACGGCTGAGCTTACAATCCGAACGTGTTGACCTTCCGCGCGGGCGATGCGGAGCGTCCGCGCGGCCATGCGCTGCTGTTCTTCCGAGATGCGGACGATCCGGATTCCATCTGGGCGACGTATCTCGTCGTCGCGCCCATCCAGATGGACCTGGGAAAGTACATCCCGGCCGCGTTCGCCTCGCAGCTATCTGGTCAGCTGTCGCAGGCCGGGCCGCAGGCGTATCCACTGCCGCCCGTCCCGGAGAAATTCGAGGGCGGGCTACCGGCGCTCGAGCGGCTGGCGCAGCTGCGCGGAGACGATCTGATCGACGGGGGCACACTGCGGGTTGGCGATCCGCTGTATGCGCTGCACCCCGTGGCGGACATGGGAAGCCAGTACGCGGAGCGGTGCCTGTCGTATTTGTCGAGCCAGCCGGCGTTGATCGAAGAGGAGCCCGCGGGCATCCCGGCGGTCTCGTCCAACGTGGACGTCGAGGATCTCTTGCTGCAGGTCATGCCGGATGGGGAGAAGGTCAGCCGACTCGCTCGACTGACCGGGACGTTGCGGTATGCGCTGGATGGCGGTGATCGCCGGGCTGTCGAAGACGCTGTTGGCGAGATGCAGCGCGTGGCACGGCACCTTGGTGAGAAGTACCGACCGAACGAGCTGATCGAGGCGGCGCGAGCGCCGGACGCGCGGTCGGCTCAGCTCGCGCAGCTGTATATCGAACGCTGTTACAAGCTGGTGGACGAGGACTACGCGGCGCTGGCGGAGCTCGACCGGCGCATCGGCGAGCTGCAGCTCGAGGGCGAGAGTTAGTTCGCGCGCCGTTGCTCAGGCGGGCTGCCGCTCGATCGGCCAGAGCAGTAGCGACTGACGAGGGCGTGTCGGCGAAGCTGCAGCTCGAGGACTGAGTTTCTTCGAGCAGTATTCACGCGGGCTGCCGCTCGATCAGCCAGCTTCCAGCATGTTTCTCCGGGCTGCCGCTCGATCAGGCAGAGCAGTAGCGACTTACGCGGGCGTGTCGTCGTCCGCGCTGATGCGGACCATGAGCACTGGGCAGGTCGCGTGGCGGAGGACTGAGTCGGCCACGCTGCCGAACACCACGCGGCCCAGGCCACTCCGACCGTGCGTCGTCATCAGGATCAAGCTCACGCGCAGCGCTTGTGCACGCTCGACGATCACCTCGGACGCGACCCCCTCGCGGTGCTCGCATTCCACCGACACGTTCCGCGCCCGCAATCGATCGGCGACGTTCTTCAGGTACTCGTCGGCCGTGGTCTGTTCGGCTTGCAGAATCGGCATGGGATCCATCGCCGGCGCGACGTCGCCGATGCTTGGTCCGGCCGTGCTTGTCTGCGAGAGCAACACCTCTGGACTGTCCGTCGCGCGCAACACGGTCACCTGTGAGCCGAACGCGCCAGCCAGCGCAATTACATGCTCCAGTACGCCTTCAGCCGCTTTCGAGCCGTCCAGTGCAACCAGCAGGCGCTCGTACATCTCCGGCGCTCAGTTTACGCGGCGTACGGCTGTTCGGCTTCTCCGTCGAGATCGGTCGGCTCCATGACCGTGTGGTCACCACGCACGAGTCGCCGCAGCGTATCGCGCGCGTGGAAAAGAAACAGCAAGCCGAGGACGATGTAAATGATGCTGACGACGTACAGCTCGATGTTTGCTGATTCGGACTCGTGCAGCGCAGCACGCAGGACCCCGCCAGCGATGAGCTGTGCGACGAAGATGCCAGCCAGGAGCATGGCCTCGGAGAGCTCAAACGACAGGCTCGCCAGAACCGCGACCCCGAACAGGCTCTGGGCGGCGGTGAGCAGGACTTCGCCCGTCTGACGGGCGTCCAAGGGCAGTCCGGCCAGATGACCTGCCCCCAGCGAGAAGGCGAGCGGCAAACTGCCGATCAATAACGTCCACTGATTGACTTTGGCCGAGAGCAACAACGTGATCCCGGTGACCGCCTTCCCGCGAAGCGCGAGCAGCGCCGCGACCAGAAATTCGGGGGTCTCGCTGGCCAGTGGCGCGAGCCACTGCACGAGCAGGAATTCGTCGATCCCGAGGCGCGCGCCGGTATGGACCAGCCCATCCGCGAATGGCTCGGCGGAGAGAGCGATCACCACGCCCGCGAATACGAATAGCGCCAGGACTGACAGTCGACGGGCAGCCGTCGGCAGACGCCCGATCGTCGCGGCGGGACCGATCAGGTCGGGCTCTTGCGTGCCCTGTCGCGCCGCCAGCAGCGCGTATACGCCGAACACCGCGATCAGGATCA
>JAFAPL010000222.1 GCA_019247135.1 Chloroflexota bacterium
CGGGCGGATCAATGTCGCCTTCGAGGACGTGCGAAGGGTCGCACTGCCAGCTCTCCGACACAGGCTGATTCTCAGTTTCGAGGCGGAGGCGAAAGGTATGACCTCCGATCGCGTCGTGGCCGAACTGGTCAACGCCGTGCCGGAGAAGGGATAGAAACTCCTGGAGGTCAGCACCGCGACGCTGGCGCGGTTCGATCGACTCACGTTCGTGAGTCGCCATGCGGCGCGCGCCGGACTGGGGGGTGAGCACCGCAGCCGTCGCCCGTCGCCCTCGACCGACTTCGTCGACTACCGGCCGTATCACCCTGGCGACGACTTCCGGCGCGTTGACTGGAACGTGTACGGCCGGCTCGGGACGCTCCAGGTGAAAGTCACCGAGGGACGCGAGCGGCTGAACGTGCTGTTCGTGCTGGACTCTTCGGGCTCCATGGCCTGGGGCGGTGCACACGACAAGCTGAAGTTCGCGGTCCAACTGGTGGCAAGTCTGGGATACGTCGCGCTCAGTCGCGCGGACCAGGTGCGGGTGAGCCTGCTGGGTGCTGATTCGAGTGGCGCTCTGAAAGGTCGCGGGCGCACAGGCGAGCTCGTGCGCTTTCTGTCATCCGTCGTGCCGACCGGCGAGGTAGACCTCAATGGCCGCCTCGGCGAGGTGGTGCCGAGCTCGCCCAACCAGGCGCTGGTGGTCGTCGTATCGGATCTGCTGGTGGCGGATGGGGTCGCCGCAAGCTGGGACGCGTTGCTGGGCTTCGACGTAGTGGTGGTCCATGTTGTGGCACCGGAGGAGATGGAGCCGCGGTTGACAGGTGAGGCGGAGCTCGTGGACGCGGAGACGGGCGAAGTCATGCACATCGGCGCCAGCCTGGAAACCCTGTCGGCATATCGGACACGCTTCGCAGAGTGGTTGGACCAGCAGCGGACCGAGTGCGAGCGGAGGGAGATGCGCTACGTGCGGGTGCGTACGGATCGTCCGCTCGAGCAGGTCATGCTCGAGGATTTGAGGGGCGCCGGAGTGTTGCGGTGACCTTTCTGGCGCCAGTTGCGCTGGTCGCGTTGCTGGCGGTGCCGGTGATTTACCTGGTGCACCTGCTGCGCGGCAGTCGAAAACGTGTGGTCGTGCCCGCGCTGTTCGTGTGGGCAGATCTGCCGCGGGCACGCAGCGGGCGCACCCAACGTCGGCGCCCGCCCTTCACGTTGCTGCTGTTGCTCCAGTTGATCGCTGCCGGACTGGCGGCGCTGGCGCTGGCCCGACCGGCGAGTCCGAGCGACCCACCGAAGCACGTCGCCCTGATTCTGGATGAGAGCGCCAGCATGCAGGCGACGGACGTCAGTCCGTCGCGCTTCGGCCTCGCGCAGCAGCGCGGGCTGGAGCGACTCGACAGCTTGCGCGCGGTGGATCAGGTCAGCGTTATCAGCGCCGGCGCGACGGCAACATTGTTGGCCAGCGGTCCGCCGCAGAGCGTCAGGCAGGCGGTAAACGCATCCCAGCCAGGTCACTCCGCGGGTGCCGTGCGTGAGGCGTTGGCGCTCGCGTCCGCGCAGGTATCGGCAACGGCCGAGCGGGCGGGCCGCATCGTCGTGATCACGGACGCCGCGTGGCCAACCATGCAGAGCGTTGGACCGCTCGCGGCGCCGGTCGAGGTGGTCACCGTCGGTGGCGGAGCGGAAAATCAGTCGGTCGAAAATCTGGCGGTCCGCATGAATCCGTCGGGAGAGGCACAGACGGCGTTCTTCGACGTCGCGAATTGGGCGGAGCACCGCGTGCGGGTGACTGTCAATCTCACGGGAGACGGTGCGCCGCTGGACACGCGGCAGATCGACGTCGCGGCGCGCTCGAAGACGGCGGTGAGTGTGCCGGTGCCGACGGATGTGAGGCGGGTGAAGCTCGCCCTGCAGGGCCACGACGCGCTCGCAGCAGATGATTCCCAGGAAGTCCTCACCGGCGGTGGGCCGCAGCGCGACGTCGTTTTGTCAGGACGGGCGCACGCGGACCTCCGGCGCGCTCTGGAATCGATCCCGTTCATAAAGCTGCACGTCGACGATGGCTGGCCACAACCGGCGCTTACCGTCCTGGACGGTACGTTGCCTGCGCAGTTGCCGAGCGGACCGTTGCTGCTGGTCGATCCGCCGGCGGACAGCGGCCGCCTGCTGGGCGTGGGACTCGGCAGTGGTGCGAGATTGCAACAGGACAGTCCGTTGCTCCAGGGACTGGATGTTGGCTCGCTGGAACGCGAGACGCCATCCGTGAACGGGGTGCCAGGGTGGTCAAAGGTGGTCCTCGGTACAGCACAGGGCCCGCTGCTCCTGGAAGGGAAACTGGAAGGGCATGCGGTGGTCGCGCTCACGTTCGATCCGGTCCTGTCTGGACTCGAGAAGTCACTGGCATTTCCGTTGCTGATCAGCAACGCGTCGTCATACTTGCTGGCGGAGGCCGAGTCTGGTTCGGTGGCGACTCCGACCGAAGCCTTCGATCCCGCGGAGTCGGACATTCAGCCGCGACCGGTGCCATCCTTCGAGCAGGCTCCGAGGACTGATCCGTCTGGTGCGCTTCAGGATCGCTGGCCATGGCTGGCCGGAGCGCTGCTCGTGCTCCTCGGGCTGGAGTGGGTCGTGTTCGCGAGGCGTGGATGACCCAGGTGCTTCCTGTACTGCGATCCTTGCGGTTCGATCAGCCGCTGGTATTCGCGGTGCTGCTCCTGGCCTTGCCGCTGGTGCTGCTGGTGCCGCGGGCGCGATTGGGCTCCACCGGTGCCCTGCTGCGGGTCGGGATCATGGCGACGCGCCTGATCATCGTCGCGCTGGTGGTGACCGCGCTGGCTGCTCCATCGGTCCGACCGCCGGGGCACGCGCGCGCGGTGGTGTTTGCACTCGATACCTCGCAGAGCATGAGCCCCGAGCAGCAACAATGGGCGCGCGCATGGATCGAGCGCGCAGCGAGCGCACTGCCTCCGGGTAGCCACTCGCAGACGGTGGAGTTTGGTCGCAACGCGCAACTGAGCGGAGGAACACCGCCCGCCAGCGACAGCACCGATCTTTCGGCGGCGTTGCGAATGGCTGCCGGACTTCTGCCGACTGAGGCCAGCTTTTCGCCCGAAATCGTCTTGTTGACTGATGGATGGTCCAATCTGGGTGCGTCACCCACCGATGTTGTCAGTCAGGGCGTCGCGGTCTCGTATGTGGCGCCGCCGCGACTGGGCCATCTGCCGCTCGCGGTCGTGCACACGTTGGATGTGCCGCAGGCGGTGCGGGCCGGAGAGCAATTCGAGGTCTCGATCGATCTGCAGTCGGCCGACAGCGTGGATGCGCAGCTGCGATTATGGATTGGCCCGCGGCTCGTGACGCAAGGGCCGGTGCATCTGGACCCCGGAGAGACGCACCTGTCACTCGCGCAATCCGTGGACACACCGGCGCTGGTGACTGTTCGAGCAGATCTGCTCGTCGGAAGTGATACGAGCAGCATGTCGGCGGTAACGCTGGTGAAACCCGCCGGGCGTATTCTCGTCCTTGCCGACCAACAGGCGGACGCGGACCCGCTGGTGTCGCTGCTGCGAGCTCAGGGCATGCAGGTGGATCGCGCCGCGCCATCCAGCGTACCGCCCTCGGCGAATCAGCTCACTGGCGACGACGCGATCCTGCTGGTCAATACTCCGGCGACAAGCCTCAGCCTGGACCAGCAAAGGACCTTGCAGTCGTACGTCCAGGATCTCGGACGGGGTCTGGTGGTGATCGGTGGAGCGCGCACGTTCTCGCCCGGCGGATACCAGGGCACAGCGCTGGACGACATGCTGCCGGTCGCCGCGGATCCACCCATCGAACCGAAGCAGGGCAACCTGGCCTTGTTTCTGGTGATCGACCGCTCGGGCAGCATGGACATCGTCACCGGCGCGTCGGGGACCAGTCGCTCGGCAACCAAGATGGCTATGGCGCGTGAGGCTGCCAGCCAGGCCGCCGAGCTGCTCCAACCCAACGACACGCTGGGCGTGATCGCATTCGACTCGAGCTTCCAGTGGATCGTTCCACCGTCCGTTCTGACTGGACCGGATGACATCAAACGCGCGCAGGACCAGATCAGCACGATCAAAGCCGGTGGGGGGACGGTCATTCTTCCACCACTCGAAGCGGCGTTTCAGGCGGCAGCAAGTTCCGACGCTCCACTCAAGCACATCATCCTGATGACGGATGGCGAGTCGAACGACGTCGGCTACGAGGACCTGATCAGTCGGATGAATCCATACAACATCACGCTGTCGACGCTGGCGATCGGCTCCGACGCGGATACCAAACTACTATCCAATCTCGCGCACATCGGCGGTGGACGCTATTACTTCACCGAGCGCAGCACGCAGATTCCACAGATCGCGAGCAAAGAAACAAATATCTTGACGCGCAATGCGATTGTGGAGGGCCGGGTTGCCGCCGTAGTGGTCGACCCGAGTCCGATTCTCAGGTCGGTGTCTGGCGACTTACCACCACTGACGGGATACGTGGCGACGACGCGCAAAGACCGCGCCGTAACCGCGCTGGAGACCGAACGCGGTCATCCATTGCTGGCCCACTGGCAATACGGGCTGGGACGCGTGGTTGCCTGGACCTCGGAAGCGCAGCAGGGCTGGACCAGCGAGTGGGCGAACTGGTCGAGTGCCGGCCAGTTCTGGTCGCAGGCCGTGCGGTGGGCGCTACCCGCGCCGATTTCGTCGGATTTTCTCCCGTCGGCACAGATGGGGACGGACGGTCGGCACGTATCGCTCGGACTCCAGTCTTTGCGCGAGGACGGACATTTCTCAGATCTGCAGGAGACACACGCCACCATTGTTGGGCCTGACGGTGCGGCACGGCAGATCACGTTGCCGCAGGTTGCGCCTGGCACATACGAGCTCACGACGGAGGTGTCCGCGCCCGGGAGCTATCAAGTATTGTTCTCGCAGGGAAGCCGCGAGGAGGTGGGTGGATTCAGCGTGCCGGACTCCGTTGAGCTGCACACCGCGGGCATCAACACGGCCTTACTCGAGCAGCTGGCGAACGCGACTGGAGGCCACGTGCTCAGCGATCCGGGCGACCTGGCACGGCCGGCCTCCGGAGCTGGCCCGGCGGTGTACTTGTGGCCGTGGCTTGTCGGATTGGCCCTGCTACTGCTGCCGCTCGACGTCTATTTACGCCGACGCGCGTGAGATACGTTCCGTAATTTGCTCGGGACTGAGCGTCTCCTTGACGGTCGCCAGGGCCCAGATGTGGCCGAACGGGTCCGTCACCCAGGCGTAGCGATCACCGAAAAACGTGTCAGCGGGACGCATTGTCGGCACCGCGCCAGCCGCGAGGGCACGCTCGAACCAGGTATCCACGTCGTCGACGTAGAGCTCGAGCAGGACGCACGTGCCGCCAAGTGTTTCCGGTGCGCGCACGCGCGCCTCCGGATGCTGCTGCATGTGCTCGTATGAGACGAGGATGACGGAGTCCGCGAGGCGGAGCTGCGCGTGCAGTCCCATTCCGCTCGGCATCTCCGACCTGTACAACTCCTCGGCCGCGAACGCCTGCTTGTAAAAGGCGACTGCCCGCTGGCCGTCGCGGACGATCAAATGTGGGCTGATCTGCCGAGTATTCGGTCGTGCGCCTTTGATGGCCATGGTGCGGCTCCTTTGCTCGACATGTCAGACGTGAGATTGCCTGGCCCGCAGGATTGTTCGCGATGCGGAGCATCACGCCGCGCGCTGGCGCTGTTGGTTCCACATTGTTCAACTTGCAAGTTATTCGCCCCGGCTAGTCGAAGCGGCAGCCTACGTGAAGGATGCGAACTAGTATGGCAGCCAGTGGCGAGCTTCGATCAACCCACGGATGTACGCCATCTGACCGGCGTGCTGCATACAGTCATCCAGCACGCTGATGAGACGCACACCGACGGTGACCGGTGGGTCCCAGGGCTCGTCGAGCTCGCGGTCGAGCTGGTCGCACGTGAGCGAGCGTACGTATTCAACGGATGGCTGGTGCACGGCGGCGTGATAGTCGATCAGGACCTGCGCGCTCGGCGGCTGTAAAGCGGCGACCTGGGCCGATGTATGTCCGAAGCCTGTGTCATCACCCGTCGCGGGCCGGTTGAAGCGCGCGTGCCAGCCTCGATCGAGCCATGCTTGCGGACGCCCCGCCAGGTCGGAGATGTGGTCGTCCTGCACACGCGTCAGGTGCCAGGCGAGCCAGCCGATCGAGTTCGCCTCCGGGTCTGGCCGAAACACCAGCTGTTCTGGAGTGAGCCCGGATAAATACTGGTGCATGTGCTCTTCGATGCGACCGAGTCCGTCGAGGATCAGGTCCTTGCAGTCCATGGCAGGCAGCTTATGCCTCGCGCAGGGCTTCGGCGGGCGTGAGTCCGCCGGCTTGACGCGCCGGCAGCAGGGTCATCAGCAACGCCGCGGCGAGCGCAACGAGCACGACTCCGGCGAGCTGATCCCACGGAATGGCGAAGCGGAGCTCCGGGTTGAGACGGCTCAGAAACGTGACCGTGTTCTGGGCAACGAACAGGCCGATAGCCACGCCGAGCACAGCCCCCAGCAGGGCAACCAGCGTTGCTTCGAGAAGCAGGCCGACGGAGATTGCGCGAGCCGAAAACCCGAGCGCGCGCAGGACCCCGATTTGACGTCTTCGCTCGACGACCGCGCGCGTGCTCAGCGTGCCGAGCGCGGCCACGCCTGCCACGAGGCCAACGCCCATGAACCCCTGGAGGATCATGTTCAACAAGCCTCGCACGCCCTCGACGAGCCGCAGCTCATCGCCGATCGTGCTGGCTTTCAGATCGTCGGCCGACAAACCAACGCCGGCGGCCAGTTCGCGCGCGTTTGCTCCAGGCGGCACGGCCAGGTAGTAGTTGGACTGCTCAGGAGCCGGCCAGCCGGCGAACGTTGCCTGGTTCGCAATGATGCTCATGCCGAAAGGACCGCGTGCATCCGCGACGCCGACCACCTGGACGCGCACTGCTGGCTGGGTCGAACGCAGGTCGCGCAACCACAAGGTGACGGGATGAAAGCCGCGGCCCTCGCTATCGCTCACCTGGAGGCGGCTAGCGGACGGAGTCAGAAGCGCGCCGCCGATGATCGCCGTCCCCGGCTGTGTGAGCTGTTGCCACGCGTTCGAGTCGCCGCCGGTCAATGGAGTACGTGCGGCCTGAGCGAAGGCGTCGTCGACGGCCAGGACGCTGGCTGACTGCCAGTGTGAGCCGGTATCGGTCTGGATACCTTCCACGCGCAGTGGCGAAGCGGTGCCGATGGCGGTGAAAACGTCGGGAGACACCGCGCCGCCGTCCGCGAGGACCTGGCGCAGGTCGCGCGGCGGCTGGCTGCTCTGGACGCGGATGTCCCAGCCGCCGGTGACGGCCTCCGGGTCGGCATAGGCGACGCGTGTGGCCGTGAGCATGACGGCCGAGAGCGTGAGGCTGAGCACGACGAGCGCGAACATGGTCAGCGTCAAACCAGTGCGGAATCGATTGGCGGCAACATAGGCTGTGCTGAGTCGCCACATGCCGCGCCCGGCGCCGAGACGCAGCCGGCGCAGAATGCCGACGTTGTACGCGAGCACCCAGACGGCGCCCAGCAGCATGGTCACGCCGCTGAGAAAGCTCATCTCGACGACCGGCGGAAATAGTCTGATTGGCAGCACCCACCAGCCGATCAACGCAAGGCCCGCGAGCGTAAAAACGATGCGCTCGGGTCCGCGCAGCCCGAGGCGCAACAGCACCCAGCGCGCGAGCAACGCCGCGCCGACGATGGCGACAGCTATGCCGACGGCGTACACGAGTGACAGGCGGTGCTCGAGACTGAATACGACGAGCGCTGGACCGACGACGAACGGGAGCGCCGAGAGGACGAGCGAGCGCCGGCCGGGCGGGCCGCCAGGTGGGTCGGGCAGATCACGAATGGCGGTGACGATGCTGAACCGGCTGGAGCGCCAGGCGGTCACGGAAACCGCCACGAACGTCAGAATCACGCCGAGGCCGTAACTGGCCCCGATGCTGGCCGGCTGGATCACCGGTTCGAGATGAAATCCGTACTGCTCGACGAGACCCTGGGCCAGGGCGATGATCGCGAGCGCCAGGGCCAGACCTCCGCCAAGCCCGAACAGAGACGAGATGACGCTGTACATGCCACCTTCGAGCGCGAGCAGCAGAATGACGTCCCGGCGGCGCGCGCCCAGGGCACGGCTGATGCCGAGCTCCGTCCGTCGTTCCAGCGCCACCAGGGAAAAGACCAGCACGATCAGCAGCGTGCCGCTGAACAGCGAGAACGCGCCGAGCACGACAAACAGGTCGGTGAAGGCGCTGCCCCAGCGGTCGGCCTGGTCCTGAGCGATGCTCTGGACGTCGATCACACGGAAGCTGCTGCCCGGGCCGGCGACCGCGGCGGCGAACGGAGTGTTACCCCGCGTAACGACGTTCGGCAGGCGGTTGGCGAGTCTGCTCAGGACTTCCGGATCTTGCGCCAGCGCTTTGAACTCCGGGTTTTGCCACGCGTTCGGCTGCTCGATGTCGGCCTGGAGCCGCTGCAGCTTCTGCTGCAAGCGGCCGGTCGTGTCGGGATTGCTGATCGCGCGCGAGATCAGGTCCCGCGCCGGCGGGGAGCTCATCGCCCGAGCAAGGCGACGGGCAGTGTTGTCGTCGAGGAACGCAGCGCGGAGCTCGACGATGAGTGGCCAGGAGTTGTTGAGGCGCTCCGTCGGGCCGCCTGCGTTGATTACCAGGACTTCGTTGACCTGATCGGGATGGTCGACGAGCGCCTGCAGCCGGTCTAGCGGGACGAAGACGGTCGCTTCCCCGCCGCCGAGGTCGCCCAATCTCGTGACGGCCTGCACGTGCCACTGTTGCGGCGGGCTGTTCGGCGGTGCGTAGACATTGATGGTCTGGCCCGACGTGACGCCGAGAGCGTTGGCGGCTTCGGTGTTGATGTACACCGAGTCCGGCTGGAGGGCTTCGATGCGTTCTTCGGTGTCGGAAGTAGCGTCACGCGGGGCGAAGGGTGTATTGGCGGGAACGCCCAGAAGATTGATCTGGGCGGCGAAGGCCTGGGTATCGCCGGAGACCGGCGCCTGTTCGAGGGCGACGGGGATCACCGCCTGGACCCTCGGGTCGTTGCCGAGGACGCTGGTGATCTGCTGGACCTGAGTCTGGTCGATGTAGTCCGTCACACCAGTGAGCAGCGAGCCGGTGGCGATGGACTGGGCGAGGTCGAAGCCGGAGCGCTGCACCGGGGCGGGCACGAAGACGACCTCGTCGGCGCTGCCGAGGACGCCGGCGACCACAGTACGGACGGACTGGCTCATCGTGTCGCCCGTCGTGAAGGCGCTCGAGAGGATGACGGTGCCGATGGTCAGCCCGAGCGTGATCAACGCTGCGAATCCCGGGCGGCGCGGCACATTCCGCCAGGCCAGTCGCGGCAACAGGGGATTTCTTATGGCCGCTGCAGCGAGGATGGCCGCGACTACCGCCATCGCGACCAGCACGCCGACAAGCAACGTGTCCTGTGGCACGCCGAAGAGAGTCCGCATGCTTATTCGTCGATCGCCACGATCTCGCCGTCGCGCATACGCACGATGCGGCCGGCACGCGCGGCGACTTCGCGGGCATGGGTGACCAGGACGAACGTCTGG